>JAIQFT010000065.1 GCA_020073185.1 Terriglobia bacterium | reverse complement strand
CCGCAGTGCCAAAGCACGACTTGCGGAAGCCCTGGAACAGGCCGCTGCGGAAGCGATCTCGTCGATTACTGCCGACAACGCTGTCGCTTGGTTCCGCCACTGCGGCTACAGGGTACAGCAACCATGAATCCGCTCTAATAGGGCATGGATGAGCACGCCCTTTCTGACATCGAGACTTGGTTACTGAATCAGCGTCGGCTCCCCGTTCCCGTTCTCCGCTTCTTCCTTCGGGATCACCACTGCCGCCGCGACCTTGTCGTCGGAATCCAGTTGCAGCAGGCGGACGCCCTGCGTCGAGCGGCCGGCCTCGCGAATCTGGTTGGTCGCGATGCGGATGATCTTGCCGTACTGCGAGATCACCATGGCCTCGCTCTCGTCGCTGACCAGCAGGATGCCGACCACTTTGCCGTTGCGTGAAGTAGTCTTGACGTTGATCACGCCCTTGCCGCCGCGCGATTGCAGGCGATACTCGTCCACCCCGGTACGTTTGCCGTAGCCCATCTCGGTGACCGAGAGAATCAGGTTGGCCGTCGGTTCGATGTCTGCGTCTTTGTCCTTGTCTTTGCCGTTCTTGCGGTCACCGTTCACCTTGGCTTCGCTCTTGGGCGTGATCGCCATGCCGACGATGTAGTCGCCCTTGTCGAGATCCATGCCGCGCACCCCGTAGGCGGGACGGCCCATGGGGCGAACGTCTTCTTCGTCGAAGCGGATGGCCATGCCCTCGTGCGACGCCAGGAAGACGATCTGGAATCCATCGGTAACGGCGGCGGCGACCAGCTCGTCGTCCTTGTCAATGCCGATGGCAATAATGCCGCGCGACATCACGTTGGAAAAATCCTTCAGCGGCGTCTTCTTGTCCAGATCGCGCACCGGCACAATGGTGCGGACGCTTTCGCCCGGTTGCAGCGCCACCAGGTTGCCGACGTGCTTGCCCTTGCCGGCGGCGCCGACGTCGGGCACTTCGTACACTTTGAGCCAGTACACGCGGCCGGTATTGGTGAAGATGAGCAGGTAGGCGTGAGTGGAGGCGATGAACAAACGCTCGACGAAATCCTCTTCGCGCGTCTTCATCCCGGTGCGTCCCATGCCGCCGCGGCGCTGCGAGCGGTACGTTGTAATCGGCGTGCGCTTCAGGTAACCGGAGTGCGACACGGTCACGGCGACCTGCTCGTCCACGATCAGGTCTTCGAGCTGGATTTCGGCGGCCTCGTCCACGATCTGGGTGCGGCGCTCGTCGCCGAATTTCTTCTTAACTTCCTCCATTTCCTTGACGATGACGCCGCGCAGTTTTTTCTCCGAGCCGAGGATGGACTCGTATTCGGCGATGCGCTCGCGCACGTCCTTCAACTCGTTTACGACCTCGTCAATCGAAAGACGCGTCAGGCGATGTAGTTGCAGTTCGAGGATGGCTTCGGCCTGCTTGGCGTCAAAGCCCTTCTCCGGCTTGTTGCGCCCGACCGAGAGGCTCGATTTCTTGCCGTTGACGTTGACTTCGATCGGGCGCCCGCCGAAGTAGGCGACCAGGTTTTCGCGCGCCTCGGTGCGGTTGCCGCTGCCGCGGATGATGGCGATCACGTTGTCGAGCTGATCAATCGCAAGCTGGTAGCCTTCCAGGATGTGCTCGCGGTCCTTGGCCTTGCCCAGTAAATAGGCGGTGCGGCGGCGGACAACGTCAATGCGGTGATCGATGAAGTGCTGGATCGCCTGGACCAGCCCCATCTCCTTCGGTTGTCCGTTGACCACGGCCAGGAAGATCATGCTGAAGCTCTCCTGCATCTGGGTGTGCTTGTAGAGCTGGTTGAGCACGATCTGCGGTTCGGCGCCGCGCTTGAGCTCGATCACGATGCGCATGCCATCGCGATCGCTTTCGTCGCGGATGTCGCTGACATCGTCAATCGACTTGTCGTTGACCAGCTCGGCGATGCGTTCCACCAGCCGCGACTTGTTCACCTGGTAGGGAATCTCGGTGATGATGATCGCCTGGCGCTCCTTGGTCAGGTTCTCGATGGCTGCCTTGGCGCGCATCATGAAGCGTCCGCGGCCGCTCTGGTACGCCGCCTTGATTCCGCTGCGGCCGTGGATGATCCCGTAGGTTGGGAAGTCGGGCCCTTGGACGAACTTCATGACGTCGTCGAGTGAGGCGGCCGGATGATTCACCAAGGTGATGCAGGCGTCCACGATCTCGGTCAGATTGTGCGGCGGAATGTTGGTCGCCATGCCGACTGCGATTCCATTCGAACCATTCACCAGCAGGTTGGGAACCATGGTCGGGAGCACGACCGGCTCGACCGTGGTGTCGTCAAAATTGGCGACGAAGTCCACCGTTTCTTTGTCAATGTCGGCGAGCAACTCTTCCCCGATGGCGGTCATGCGCGCTTCGGTGTACCGATAAGCCGCCGCGGGATCGCCGTCCACCGATCCGAAATTGCCCTGTCCGTCCACCAGCGGGTAGCGCATGGAGAACGGTTGCGCCATGCGCACCAGCGCATCGTAAAGCGCCGTGTCGCCGTGCGGGTGATATTTGCCCAGACATTCGCCCACCACCTTGGCGCACTTGACGTGCTTGCGGTTGGAGAGCAGCCCCATGTCGTGCATGGCATAGAGAATGCGCCGATGCACCGGCTTAAGGCCGTCGCGAATGTCAGGCAGCGCGCGGCCAATGATCACCGACATTGAATAGTCGAGATATGACCGCCGCATCTCCTCTTCAATGTTGATCGGCTGCACGTTGGCGGCACCCGGACCTTGTCCGTCACCGCCGGTCGGATTCAGGGGAAGTTGTGGATTCTGTTCGTCTGCCATGAATAGCTCTTAGCTGTTAGCTCCTGGCCTGTTGAACTCCGTTTTGAAGCGCACCAAGCGCCCGCGCGGCGGATAGTCGGCAGTGCCTAACTCTTTGCATTTACATGAAGTTACATCCGGGAAGAGCACTCCTCATTATAGCAGAACGGGTCGCTTCTACTCACGCGTTCCAGGGCCGACGCGCTCCCAGGAATCAGTCCAGCTTCACCGACGCGGGGAGCGCAAACTCCACCCCGCGGTCATCGTTGGCTTTGATCGTCGCAGGCAGATTCAGGTCAGCAAGCGGGACCCTGTGGGCGACAAAGGCGCCGAGGTCGTAAAGCGTCTGACCGACGATGGCGTAGTTGCGGACTTCCTGCTCGTGACCGTCGCGGTAGATGAGCAGGACCGGAAACTGCTCTTGCGCGGGAGTGGTGGAGGGCATGACGCGGTTGTCGGAGACTTCGGGCACTGGCTCAGGCTTCTGGCTTTCGCGCGCATCGAGATAGTGCGTGCCGTAGCGCGAATTGTCGGCGGGCATGCGCTCGCTGGTCGCACGATGTTCGAAGATGGTGGGCGCGGGAGGATCGGGCTCAGCTTCCTGTTCCTCTTCCGGTTCCACGGCGACGGCCACGGGATAAGCGTAGGGCACGTACACGGGGTAGTAAGAGCTGCCCTGATTATGGCGCCTGGGGTGCTGGTTGACCCGGCCGCGATCGCGCGGGTCAGGAGAGTAGTAGCCGGTAGTGAACTGAATGGGCGTGCATCCCAAGGCAGACGAAATCAGCGGGCTGATGCCTCCCGCCGAACAGTTCGTGGGATAGCCGTGGGGGCCGAGGGAGGTCACGCTGGCCGGGGGCCCGGGATTAGAACTGCGCCCCGGAGCCATCGAGGTGACCGAGGCCGGCATACCCCGAATCTGGCCCATGGCTGGGAGCGCAATGAGTGTGAGTGCCGCGATCGTGATCCATGCCCGCTTCATATCTCAATGATATCCCCGATTCTTGGATTTCCGCTCCACTGCGGCGGATGCGCCTTCCTCTTTCGGGACGAACATGGGGGGAAATACAGGCCACCGGAGCGGCAGTTTCGATAACGGGGCACCACCGCCGCTCCGATGACCCGGCCCTTACTCATTGAAACCCGATTCCAGGGCGGGAGTTGCGCCGCATTTACTGATTGCGTGATTTGCTGATTTGCCGATTCGTTCCTCGGCAATCTCCAATCAGCAAATCGCCCAATCACCCAATTCTCATCAGTCCCGCCACGCTGAAAGCAGCGTGCGCCACCAGCACGCCGGTGAGGATGCCGAACACCAGCCCGGAGTAGGGGGTCTCGAGCAGGTCGGCAAAGACGCCGGCGATGAAGACGAAGGCGAAGGGCAACGCGGCGACAAACAGGTTATAGCCGCCGAGATGCGGCATGGTGATGCCGAACAGGATCAGAACCGCGAACACCGCAAGCGGCGCGCTCACGCCAAAGAAGCGCGGGCGCCGCCACGCCGCGTAGGCGATCAGCGCCGCCGCCAGCGCGACCAGCACTCCCGGCATGCGCATGAAGAAGACCGCCAGCAGCGTGTAGGTCAGCCTGCGCGCAAGCAGTTGCGGAGCGAAGTCGGCGGCATGAAGTCCGCGCGCGGAGGCAGCGAGAGCATGCGCGTCGAACCCGTAAGCGGCGAACAGCAATACGAATCCGACCACGCAGGAGGCCGCCATGATCGCCAGCGCGGCGCCGCGTCGCTCGGGAACCAGGTAGAGCATGAAGCCGAACGCCAGCAGCGCGACGGCAGCCAGGGCGAATTGCGATCCCACCGCGAGGGTCATCGATAGCCCCAGCAGTGCGATGCGTTTCCAGTTCCAGAGTACGACCTCGCGCGGCGCGTACAGCGTGTGCGCCACGGCAATGGCGGTAAAGACGGCGCCGAATGCGCCCCAGGCAGCGACAATCGCGGGCTGAATGGTCGCGGCGCGGATGATGATCGCGGGCGAGAAGGCGTAGAGCGAGAGCGCAATGTATCCGCCGGCGTTGCCGTAGAGGCGTCGCGAGACGTACCACAACGAGGCACCCAGCATCATCCCGATGGCGATGAACAGCAGGCGCGCGCGCCAGCGCCAGGAGCGCGGGTGAGCGTACATGAGCCGGGCACCAGCGGTGACGCTGATGCCGGAACCAACCAGCGGAAGCGCCGCGAGGATCGGAATCATGGGCGTGCGCGCCGCTTCAGGCGCCACCGTGTGTTGCAGGATCAGCGTTTCTCCCTGGCGGATTTGGGATAGTTCCATTTCGCTCATCGGCAAATGCACGGCGAGCCAGAGGCATTGCGCGAGGAAAGTAAGGAGCAGGAACGCGGCCAGGATTTGCGGCTTGCCGACGGGCGAGCCGAGAACGACGATATAGTCGCGCCGTCCGACTGCTGTTTCATGGGCGGGAACGGACGCGGTACCGGGGCCGAGGGACATCGGAAAAACGTTGTATCACGCGACGGCAAACAGCGCCAACGCCGCCGGCTCAGCGGAAATTGCTCATCATCACCACATCGGACTTCCGCCGTCCTCGCGACATGGCGAGTTGCTTGCCGTTTTTGGACCAGGCAAAGGCGAACATGTCGCCGCTGGTGAACTTGGTCAGCTGCACCGGGTCGCCGCCGGAGAGCGGCTGCTCCCAGATGTTGGTTGCGCCCTTACGGGTCAGCATGAAGGCGAGGGCCTTGTTGTCGGGAGTGAATTCCGGCGATTGTATGCCGTAGGGCGCGTCAAAACTGTATTGAATGGAGGAGGGTGAAGCGGCCGGTCCGACGACCATTTTGCTCGTCATGTTCCCGCCTTCCACCCGCTGCACTCGCGAAAACATAAGCTGGCCGTCATTGGAAAACCCCAGTTCCGTATACGGCAGATCGGTTTTTTCGGACGCGCCGCCGTCAATCGGCATTCGCCACACCACGCCGTCGACGGCATAAAAGACCGACTTCCCGTCGGGCGCGCATCCTCCGCCGGCGACGCCCGCCAACTTCGGAATCAGCTCTTTGGCATTGGAACCGTCTACATCGCTGCGCCAAAGCCCAAAAATTCCATCATGCCATGTGGTGTAGACGATGTGTTTGCCATCGCCGCAGGCGCTGAGTTGGAACCGGGGATCGCGCTCCCCGTTCAGCAACGTTTTCCCGCTGCCGTCGGCATTCATCAGCGACCACTGGCCGTACTCGGTTCCGGCCATGATCTGGTCGCCGACCCATTGGAGACCGAGACCGAGCGCCTCGCCTGAGGTGACCTGCTTGGCGTCCGAGCCATCGGCGCTGCCTACCCAGACGTCGCTCGAGATCGTGTTCTGCAGCGCGACCAGCGCGTTGCCGTCACGGGTAATTTCCAGGCAGCAAGTATCGTGGTTGGTAAGATCGTTGGTGAAACGGCTGAGCTCTCCCTTGGGATAGCTCAAGAAAAATATCTGCCCTCGCCGGCTTTGCAGGTCGGCGCCAACTATCAGCAGACCCGAGCCGTCCGGCAGCCATGTCAGCGCGCCCAGCGGCAGCGACGCTGCGTACAGTTCGCGCACCGCGCCGCTCTTAGCGGAGACGATCTCCACGATCCATCGGCTGCTATTGCCTTGTGTCTCCGGCGAGACGAGCGCCAGATTCTGGCCGTCGGGTGACCACGCCACCGGCATTTGGCCGATGTTGAATCCCTTTCGGCGGATCAACTCGCGCTCTCCACTGCCGTCGATTTTCGCAATCAGGAGCACGTTCTGCAGCGGATCCAGAACGCCGCGGGTG
Source organism: Terriglobia bacterium (assembly GCA_020073185.1). Classification (NCBI taxonomy): domain Bacteria; kingdom Pseudomonadati; phylum Acidobacteriota; class Terriglobia; species Terriglobia bacterium. The sequence goes on along the minus strand of JAIQFT010000065.1, from coordinate 16,510 downwards.
TAGGCAATCTCCTGGCCGTCGGGCGAAAAGGTCGGCGCGGAGTCCACATCGCGATAGAGCTGCTTCGGCGTGCCGCCCAGCACCGGCATCTGGTACAGGTAACGGAAATTCAGGGTTGATTTGTCGGAGCGGACGAACATCACGTAATTGCCGTCGGGCGTGAAGCTGAGAGCAATGTAGTGAGCTTGGTCGGGCGCCAGCACCTGCACATTGCTGCCGGTGGCCACCTGCCGCACCCACAGGCTCTCCTGCGCGCCGTCGCGCAACACGTAGACAATGTAACGGCCGTCGGGAGAAAGCGCCGAGGCGCCGGCGTTGCCGCTCTCCGTGACCTGCGCGATCCTCATGTTCTGCAGGTTGAAGCCGCGCGAGCGATTGGACCACAGATATGCGCCGAGAGCGCCGGCAATCAGCACGACGGCGGCAAAGGCGCCGATCAACACATTGCGCTTGCCGCGCGCTCCGGGCAGTACCGCCGATGATGGCGCTACCACAACCGCGCTGCTGGGAATTCTTACGTGGCCGGAGCTGGTGTCGCGTTTCAGGCGCTTGAGCTCGGCCCGCATGTCGGCAGCATTCTGGTAGCGCAGGTCGCGGTCTTTTTCCAGCGCGGTGCGAACGATCTCGTCGAGCTTGGGCGGAATGTCCGGATTCAATTCGCGCGGCGGGACGGGCGTGCGGTTCAGGATGCCATCGAAGATGACGGCGGCTGTATCTCCCTCGAATGGCAGGCGGCCGGTGGTCATCTGGTAGAGCACGGCGCCGAATGAGAACAGGTCGCTGCGCGCGTCGAGCCCTTTGCCGCGCGCTTGCTCGGGGGACATGTACGCGGTGGTTCCTACCGCGAAGCCTGGCGAGGTGAGATGCTCGGCGGCGTTGGCTGCGGTAACAGCGACCGCGGCGAATTTCTCGGCACGTCGCTCTGCCACCAGCTTTGCCAACCCGAAATCGAGGACTTTCACCTGTCCGCGCTCCGTCACCACGATGTTGGCCGGCTTGATGTCGCGATGCACGATCGCCTGCGAGTGCGCCGCGTCCAGGGCGTCCGCGATTTGAATGGCGAGGTCCAGCATTTCCTGCAAGTCCGCCCGATGATGCGCCAGGTATTTGTCCAGCGGCTCGCCGTCGATCAGCTCCATGGCGATGAAGTACTCGCCGTCGGACTCGCCGACCTCGTAAATGGTGCAGATGTTGGGATGGTTGAGCGACGACGCGGTGCGCGCCTCCAGCTTGAATCGCTCCAGCGCCTCCGCGTTGGACGCCAGTTCGACGGAAAGGAACTTGAGCGCGACCCGCCGCCCGAGATTGATATCCTCGCCGGCATAGACCGTCCCCATGCCGCCGGAACCGATGCGCTCCAATACCCGATAATGTCCGACTTGCCGCAATTACCCCTCCCTGCACGCGCCAAACTATCAGAATAACCGAGGAGTCGGGAGTCAGCGTGAAGTTGTGTTGTAGCCGACTCCTGACTCCTGACCACTGACCCCCGCTCACGACGTGTGGTCGTGAATGATTTTCCAGCCGTCGGGAAATTTGCGCAATATTAAGGTGAACAGTCCGGCCGGCTCCTCGCCATTCTTCATCTTCAAATGCCAGTGACCGCGCACGAAGGCGGCGTCGGGCGCGAGCATCTCGACGCGCAGGTCGAAGAAATCGAGCTTGCCCATGTCCTTGCCTTCGCCCTGATACTTCTTGCGATAGCGCTCCAGCGTAGGCTGCCAGCCGCGCGTTTCGTCGGCGCCGGAGATGAACGACAGCTCGGGCGACTTCCAGTATCCGGCCATGAAGCCTTCGAGATCGCCGCGGTTCCAAGCGTCCACCTGGGTGGCGAGAAGGGAGCGGATGGCGGCCTTCTGTACCTCTGCAGAGTTCTGCGCGAAAGCAAGTACTGACGCCATCACCAGAACAAGGGCGGATGTCATCCTGAGCGGAACGAAGGATCCACGCATTCGTTTCTCCGTGCCTCTGTGCCTCTGTGGTGAACCCTACTCCACCCCGAAAAATCTCTCTACATCACTCATTTGTGTCGTTCTGCGATATTTCGGCAGGCTCTCCAGGAAGACCTTGCCGTACTGCTTTTTCAGAATGCGATTGTCCATCAGCGCCAGCAGGCCGCGGTCGTGCAGCGAGCGGATCAGACGCCCGAAACCCTGCTTCAGGGTGATGACCGCCGCCGGCACCTGGTAATCGAAGAAGGCGTTGCCACCGGCAGCGTCAATGGCGCGGATGCGCGCCGCGACCACGGGATCGTTGGGCACGGCGAACGGCAGGCGGTCGATTATGACGCAGCTCAACTGCTCGCCTTGCACGTCCACACCCTGCCAGAACGACGCGGTGGCGAACAGTACCGCGTTGGGCGTGGCGCGGAATTCCTCCAGTAACGCGTTCTTCGGCGCCTGTCCCTGGATCAGCACCGGGTACGCCAGTTCGGCGAGCAGGCGGTCGTGGATGTCGTGCATCTGCGCGTAGCTGGTGAACAGGCAGAAGGCGCGCCCCTGCGTGATCTCCAGCAGGCGGCGAATGCGCCCGGCGGCTCTCGCGGCGAAGTCGGGCATGCGCGGATCGGGCAGGTCGGGCGGGATGTAGAGCATGGCCTGCGATGCGTAATCAAAGTGCGAGGGCACCATCAGCTCGCGCGCGTGCTCCAGCCCGAGCCGCGTGCGGGTGTAGTCAAAACCGTTGCTGACGGCGAGCGTGGCCGAGGTGAGCACCGCGGTTTCCAGCTTGTCGAACAGGTACCCGCGCAGGATTTGCGAGACGTCAATCGGCGTGGCCTGCAGGAACACTTGCTGGCGGCCGGAAGCAAAGCGTGTGGCACGGGTCTTTGACCCGTGAGACTCGCGGCTTCTCGGCGGGTCAGAGACCCGAGCCACACCACCTCTCCGTTCGATCCAGAACACCGTGTTCTTGTCCTCGTTCTCCATGACGAATCCCAGGTGGACTTGGATCTCCTGAGCGCGGCGGATCAGCATGTGCAACTCGTCGGGTTTGTTCTTGATCTTCTGCAGCTCCGCTTGCAGCCGCCCGAGCGTGCGCATGACCGCCTGGTACTCGTCGCCATTTTCCTCCAGGAACTCGCGCCGGCCGTCGAAGGCGAAGCGCCCTTCGCCCGGCGGCAGCAGCGAGAAGAAGCGTTGTGCGTGGTCGCGCAAGGTCGCGGTGGACTGCAGCAGCGCGGCCGAGGCGAGCTGCTTCTTCTGCAGCGTACCGTCCACGTCGCGGGCGAGTTCTTCGAAACGCGGCGTGCTGACGCTCACCCCGAAATAGCTGGCAGCCACGTCTTCCAGTTCGTGCGCTTCGTCGAAGATGACGGCGGCGCACTCGGGCAGGACGCCGGCGTCGGGCGCGTAGTCGGCCGCCATCTTGACCGCCATGTCCGCAAAGAAGAGGTGGTGGTTGACGATGATGATGTCGCTCTCGGCGGCCTTGCGGTGCATCTCGGTGATGAAACAGCGGTCGAACTGCTGGCACTTTTGGCCGATGCAGGCCTCGGCGCGTGCGTCCAGCTTGGGCCAGAGCTGGCTGGAGTCGGCGATGGTGACCAGTTCGGAGCGGTCGCCGGTCTTCGTGGTCTTCTCCCATTCCGCGATGGCGCGGTATTGCTCGATCTCCTCCAGCCCGCTCAACACCGGCTGATCGGTGAGGTCGTAGAGTTTCTTGCGGCACAGATAATTGTTCCGGCCCTTCATGTAGCAGACTTTCAGTTCGCCAATGTGCTGTGTGAGAAACGGAACATCTTTATAGAAGAGCTGCTCCTGGAGGGTCTTGGTGCCGGTAGAAATAATGACGCGCTGGCCGCTGCGAATCACCGGCAGAAGGTAAGCGAGAGTTTTGCCGGTGCCGGTGCCGGCCTCGACGATCAGGTGACGCTTTTCCGCCAGCGCCTTTCCGACCTCTTCCGCCATCTGCAACTGTCCGCGACGGAATTCGTATGCTGGGTGGGTCTTCGACAGCAGCCCGCCGGGCGCAAAGAACTGGTATAGGGTTCCGCGAACGAAAGGCGGAACTACGGACTGAGTAGGGCTGGACACTGGGACAATAATAGCTTTGAACGACGTGTGTGGATTATTTATGAAAAAGCTCAGGTTCGTTGCGCAATTTTTGATAGTAGTTCTGATTGGGCTCGGTGCACTGTATGGCGCATGGTGCATTGCGGGACGCGCCACCATGCGAAAACAGGTGCGAATGCTCGTTGGTCCGGTGCCAAATGCCGTGATCGCAAACGACGGCAGCAGCGACGGTGAGAATCGGCTTGAGGACCAGCTTGACGCCGTGTTCAAGGACAAAACCGAAGCAGGCAACGAGGCCGTAGCCATACTGGCTCAGTATTATTTGGGCGAACATAATGGCGAGCAGCTTTCCATAAATGTTAGCCAGCGCGGGCGTAGCGTGCTCCCCTACTTCGAAAAATACGGCAAGAATCCTGGAATTCCGCTGAGGCCTGAGTTTTTCCTGATGCGCCCGTCACGCTCAGATCGCGCTAGGTGGAACGACTATTTGATAGGCTTGGTGCGCGAAGGTAAAGTCCTTGGAAGAATAGGACATCTCCTGAGCCACGGAGTCGCTTGTCTAGTCGCGCCCAATCCGCTGTCCACCCGGCGACCCTGGCCATCGTCGGTCGGCCCAACGTCGGCAAGTCCACGCTCTTCAACAAGCTCATCGGGCGACGGCGCGCCATTGTGACCGACGAGCCCGGCGTCACCCGCGACCGCCTCTACGGCGAGGCTGACTGGGGCGGGTGGCGCCTGCGCGTCATTGACACTGGCGGCATCGTCCCGGAAGACAAAGACGAGATCCCGGCGGAAATTTTTCGTCAGGCCCGCGTCGCGCTCGACGAAGCCGACGTCATCGTCCTGGTCGTGGACGGCCGCAGCGAGCTGACCGCGCCCGACATCGACCTGGCACGCTTGCTGATTCGCAGCGGCAAGCCGCTCTTTCTCGCGGTCAACAAGATCGACACGCCCAAGCTCGAGCCGGACGCGGAAAATTTTCGCCGTCTCGGTATCCGCAACCTGTATCCCGTATCGGCGGAGCACGGCCTGGGTGTGGCGGAGCTGCTGGACGCGGTGATAGAGACCATCCCCGAGACCGTGTGGCCCGGGTCTCCGACCCGGGATGGCGGGTCGGAGACCCGCCCCCACATGGAAGAAGCCTCGTTGGACGACGAACCCCCGGAGCCCGAAGCCGAGGGTGGTCGATCCGAGGACGCGCGTACACAACGCGAGACACGCGTCGCCATCATCGGCCGGCCCAACGTGGGCAAGTCCACCCTGCTGAACGCGCTGACTTCGACCGATCGCGCCATCGTCTCACCGACTCCCGGCACCACCCGCGACGCGGTGGACGAAATCGTGGAGCGCGGCGGCCGAACTTACCGCTTCATTGATACTGCCGGCATCCGCCGCAAAGGCAAGACCAAGTTGGTAGCCGAGAAACTTTCCGTGGTGATGGCGCGCAAGAATCTGGAGCAAGCCGACATCGCGCTGCTGGTGGTGGACGCCGCCGAGGGCGCCACCGCGCTCGACGCCAATATCGCCGGCTACGCGCACGAGAGCGGCCGCTCGGTGATTATCGTGGTCAACAAGTGGGACCTGGTCGCCAAGAAAAAAGAAGATGAGCAGGCGCGCCGTGCCACCACGTGCCATCGCGGCGGCGTCGCTTTTCGCCGCGGCAGCATGAATGCCCGACTGGCAGCACGCGCCGGCAGCGGCAACGGCCACAAGCCCGCCGACCGCCACATCTACGAACAGGAGCTGCGGCACGGACTGAAGTTTCTGGATTACGCGCCGGTGGTGTTCGTCTCCGCCAAGGCAGGCAAGAACGTGGACAAGATTTTCGAGCTGGTGACCGAGGTGGCGGCTGAGCGCCGCAAACGAATTCCCACGGCAGCGATCAACCGCTTCGTGCAGAGCGTCGACTTCGACCGCGCCTCGGTGCCCTACTCGCGGCGGGTAAAGATCCTGTACATGACGCAGGCGGGAACCTCGCCGCCAACATTCGTTCTGTTCACCGACCGCGCCGTCAAGCTCCACTTCTCCTACGAGCGCTTCCTGGAGAACCAGATTCGCCGCGTCTTCGGCTTCGTCGGCTCTCCCATCCGCATCAAGACCCGCGCGCGCAGTTAACCTCAGAGGGAACAGAGGAAAAATGGAATCCTTGGATTACCTTTGAGGTTCCCGCGCGTCCATTGGCACAGGCCGGCTGCACGTTCGTCCCTGCGCGGCGGCGTTTCCGTCACGCTCCGCGTATAATCCCCGTCCGGAGCGTTGCCATGCGCATCTTGATTGTCTGTGCCCTGCTGGTTGCCTGCCCGGTTTTCGCACAAACACCTTCTACTGCGTTTCCGCCCGCGCCTGAGCTCAACCATGTCAAGGTGGACGGGGTGGACCGCTCGCTCGACCCGTGCACCGATTTTTACAAATTCGTGTGCTCGAAATGGCAGGCGGCAAACCCGATTCCCGCCGACCAGGCGGCGTGGGGCGTCAGCTCCAATCTGCAAATCTGGAACGAGACCGTGTTGCGCGACGCGCTGGTCGAGGCTTCCCGGCCCGATCCCAAACGCACTCCATTGCAGCAGAAGATCGGGGATTACTGGGCGGCGTGCATGGATGAAGCCGGCGTCAACGCCGCCGGACTCAAGCCCATCAAGCCGCTGCTCGATGCCATTGACGCTATGCGTTCGACCGCCCAGCTTCCGGCCACATTGGCGCGTCTCCACATGTCCGCGCCCGCCGTCTGGGCGGCTGGCGACAATCAAACCAGCGCACCCGTCTTCGGCTTGGGGCCCAGCCAGGATTTTGCCGACGCCACCCTCGTCGTCGCCTTTTTCGACCAGGGCGGCATGGGCATGCCCGGCCGCGATTACTACCTTGAGGACAATCCGCGCCTGAAGGAAATCCGCACCAAGTACCAGGAACACGTTCGCAAGATGCTGGCGTTGGCGGGCGAACCAGCGGCACAGGCGGCTTCCGACGCCTCGGTAATCGTGAAAATGGAAACCGCGATGGCACGCGCAGCCATGGACGCGGTTCGCCGCCGCGACCCCAAGAATCTCTACCACGTAATGAGCCTGGCGCAAGTCAAGGCGCTGGCGCCTTCGTTCAACTTTGACGAGTACCTGAAGTTGATCGGCGCGCCCGCGCCCAAGCACTACATCGTCAGCGAGCCTGCTTTTTTCACCGCCCTCGAACCGCTCATCAAATCCGAGCCGCTCTCCAACTGGAAAGCCTACCTGCGCTGGTGGACTCTGTCGCAGCATGCGCCGTATCTCAGCCAGCCATTTGTCGAGGAAAATTTCGACTTCTTCGGGCGTACTCTGACCGGCGCCCAGCAGGTGCAGCCGCGCTGGCGACGCTGCGTTCGCGCCGCCGATCGCGACCTGGGCGAGGCGCTCGGGCAAGCCTACGTTGCCAAGGCGTTTCCCCCTCAAAGCAAGGTGCGTACCGCCGCGCTGGTGGACAACGTCGAGGACGCGCTCTCCCGAGACATCCAGCAGATCGACTGGATGGCCCCCGCTACCAAGCAGCAGGCCGAAGGCAAGCTCAAGGCCATCGAGGACAAGATCGGCTATCCCGACCACTGGCGCGACTATTCCTCCGTCAAGATCTCCTGCGCCAGTTGGTCCGACAATGTCGCCCAGGCCACCATCTTCGAATTCCATCGCCAACTCGACAAGATTGGCAAGCCGGTGGACCGCGGCGAGTGGGTTATGACCCCGCCGACCATCAATGCTTACTACGACTCTCAGCTCAATACCATCAACTTCCCTTCCGGCATCCTGCAGCCGCCGTTTTTTGACGCGGGGCTGGACGACGCCGTCAACTACGGCGCCATCGGAAGCGTCGTCGGTCACGAAATCACTCACGGATTCGACGATCAGGGTCGCAAGTTCGATGGCAACGGCAATCTGCGCGACTGGTGGACGCCGCAGGACGCGGAACAATACGAGCAGCGCGGCAAGTGCATCGCGGATGAGTACACCGCGGAGGTCCCGGGCATCGGCATAAAGCAGAACGGCCGTTTGACCCAGGGCGAAGACACTGCCGATAACGGTGGCACCCGCTTGGCGTTTATGGCGCTGGAGAAGCTTTACAAAGAAAAGGGAAAGTCGGTCGACGACAAGGAGGCCGACGGTTGGACCCCGCGCCAGAGGTTCTTCCTCGCCCAGGCCTACAAATCCTGCTACAACATCCGGCCGGAAGTCGCGCGCACCATAGTCGTCACCAACCCGCACTCGCTGCCCATGCTGCGCACGAACAATGTCGTCTCCAACATGCCGGAATTCTGGCAGGCGTACGGCTGCAAGCCGGGCCAGCCCATGGTCCGCCAGCACGCTTGCCGCGTCTGGTGATGCTGGTCGGGTGAGGCTCGCGTACTTTGTGGCGCGGGTGCCCTTGCCCGCGCATGGCGGAGGACAGATGTTGGAGCGCGCTCGCCCTCGAGCGCTTATGACGAACAACTTTACCAGCTGTCCTGAGCGAGGATGCGGCAGATGACCGCGCCCGCTTTTGCGCGGGTTGCCGCAGGGGCTCCGAGTTGCACATGATGACACGGATCAGAAACGACAAAAATTCAGATCCGTGAGAATCCGTGGCAATCCATGGCTCGCTTTTTCCTTTTCCTCGGTGCCCTCTGTGGTTAAATCTTGCCATGTCGGAAATCAAGTCCATCCGCCTCACCGAGCAGGTGAAGGCTGCGGGTTGAGCTTCCAAGCTTAGTCCGGCGGCGCTGGACGCGGTGCTTGGGAAATTAGCCCGGCAACAGGACCCCAACGTGCTGGTCGGCTTTGACAAAGCCGACGACGCCGGAGTGTACAAAATCTCGCCCGAGCTCGCGCTAGTCCAGACCGTGGACTTCTTCACCCCGATCGTGGACGACCCTTACGCCTTCGGCCAGATCGCGGCCAGCAATTCGCTGAGCGACGTGTACGCCATGGGTGGCCGCCCGCTCAACGCGCTCACCCTCGTCTGCTTCCCCGACAAGGGTGACCTCGACGTGCTGGAGCAGATCCTGGCCGGCGGGCTCAGCAAGATGGTGGAAGCCGGCTGCACCATTGTTGGCGGGCATTCCATCCGTGATGATGAACTCAAGTTCGGCTACGCAGTCACCGGCACGATTCACCCGGATCGCGTGCTCGCCAACGCGGGCGCGCGTGCGGGCGACAAATTGATCTTTACCAAGGCCCTGGGCACGGGCGTCATCTCCACCGCGATCAAGAAAGGCAAAGCCGAGCCAAGCTGGATCGACGCCGCGGTGGAATCCATGACCACGCTGAACAAGACGGCATCCGAAGTCATCACCGCGTTGTCCGCTGACCACTGGCCACTGACCACGCACGCCTTAACCGACATCACCGGCTTCGGCCTCGTCGGGCACGCGCGCGAGATGGCGCTGGCCAGCTCCGTGTCGCTGCGCCTTCACGCGGCGGCGGTTCCGCTGCTTCCGGGCGCGGTGGAGTGTGTGCGCGCCGGCTATATTCCCGGCGGGCTGAAGAATAATCGTGAGTTTGCGGAGTGTGCGGTGGAATTCGATGCCGCCGTCCCGGATGAAATCCGCACCCTGCTATTTGACCCGCAAACCGCCGGCGGCCTGTTGATTTCGGTGGCAGCGGACTCCGCCGCCGATCTCCTCAGCGCTCTGCGCGCCCAAAAAATCCCCGCCGCGTTAATCGGCGAGGTCCTCCCGCGCAAGCAACCTTTAATCGCAGTCGTCTGATCGAAGTTGTCGCTTAGGCATCGCGAAAAAAACTAGTGGCTGTCATCCTGAGCGAGGACGCGCCAAACCAACCAGCCGCGCCGGGTTTGCACGGCGAGTTCCCGCGTCCGAGTCGAAGGGACCTACCTTCTTCAGGAAGGCTCGTGCGGTTGGCGTTTCCTAAATCGACAATCGGCAATGCATTGGCCCTATCCTCTTTCAAACGCGTGCTTCTTTTCCAACTCTTCGCGCGCGGTACGGGCCTGGTGCTCGATTTCCGCCGCGCGCGCCATCAACTCCGGAGACGCTTCGGCGTACTCTCCCGAAACTCGCAGCCCCGGCAACCGGCGGGCGACAGCGACCAGGTGCTCCGGCGTGGTGTCCAGGTACTGCGCGTCCGCCAGGTCGCACAAATAGACGCGCGAGGCACCCTGCTTTGTCTCCCAAAATACTTTGCGCAGCAGAAGCGCTGCCCGTTCCTCGTCGCTCGCCTCGCCAAAGGCCCACTTGCTGCGTTTGAAGTCGTAGGCCCGGCTGTTGAAAGGTACGGGCACGCGCTTCGGCGTCTTGAGGAACTCCAGTTCCTTGCGGTCCACCGCCTTGCGCACCGTGTTAATGGCCGGTGTTTCCGCATCTCTTGGTTCCAGCGAGGGCAGCACCTCGCGCACCGTGACCGTCAGTTGCAAGGCGACCAGCGCGTGCACGCTGGGGAGGAGGTCATCGCTGTTCTCCAGCGATACCGTCCCGTGGAGCACGTGAAAGTCGGCTCCGGAGTGCGATCGGTGAAACGGCCAGTCCAGCGCGATGCGCAGCGGCAACCCCGAGCGGGTCACATAAACCTGATTTGCTTTCGAATCCATGCCCGCGTATTTTATCGCGCCGGGAACTGTGCAGCGCGCCAAGCGGGGCAAACCACCAATCTGCAATCGCCCATTCGTCAACAGAAAAAGCCCGGCATTTTTGCCGGGCTCACTGTGCAGTCTTCAATCTCAAATCTTCAAGCTGAAAAGGCCTATGCCACTTCTGTTCCCAGCGCGCGCAGCACTTGGCGGATGCGTTCCACGCGCAGGGCGTCCTCTTTGCTGTCTTGAATGAACTCCATCCCGTAGACATACCCGCGGCGGTTGCGGACGAAGGTGCGCGCCACCAGCGGCTCGCCACGATAGGGCGGCGTGAAGCTGATCTCGACCTCTTCCCCGATGGCCAACTCCGCCCCGGCAAACACGGCGATACCCCCCTGGTTCAGGTCGGTGCCGCGGCCGTCCACATACACCGTCTTGTTCGACTTGCGCAGGATTACCGTGACTGGCACCCGGATTTTGAGGCGCGGCCAGCGGCGCAGTTCGCGGAACGACGGCGCCGGGCCTGCAATTCCCACATCGGAGTGAGCCATCGTCATGCTCCCTGATACAGAGCCGAAGTTAACCTTGTATTAGGGAAGCGGCAAGTTACCAAGGGGCGGGTCCAAGCGGAGTTTGCCAGTGCGAGGCCAGGTATGCGCCAAGGAAAACCCGCAACCGGCTACCCTCCCAGCGCCTTGGTCAGGGTGGCAGCGCGCTCGCCGGCTTCGCGAATGCGCATGGCCGAGGTGCGCACCGACGCGTCCAGATCCTCCCGCATCAGCAGCAGATCGGCGTGGCCGATCACCACCTCGAGCATGTTGCGGAACTCGTGTACGAACTGCCCGATCAGGTCGTCGCGGGTCGCGGCGGCGGCGCTCTCCGAAAGGTTGACCTCGTCGCGCCGGTGCCCGTTGGTGGTCAGCAGCCGGTAAGTCGTGAAGGTGGCTGCCAGGTGCGCTTCTTCGTTCGACGCCTTGCTGTCCAGCACGCGCGCGATGAAGCCGCCGCACAGCATGGTGGCGGCCGCCTCGCCGGTGATCTGCCGCGGCAGCATCAGGCGTACCTCCACCGGTGCGAACAACTCCATCGGCACCGGCCCGCGGAACAGCATGCCTGAGCAACTGATGTCGTCGGTGACCCCGCGATACCACTGGAAGGAGCCGGCGTGGCGGTAACGCATCGGTAACTGAATGGCAAAGCGCAGCAGCCGTGCAGGTCCCTGGCTGCCTTGGGGCGCAAGATCCTGGCGCATGTAGTCCTCCTGCGCGGGGACCCCGCCTGATGCGCGCGCAACGTCCCCACATTCGCTGCAACAAGAATGAACCTATGTCGCGGGTTACGACACTTACGGAAGGACGTGCACCTTTGATTATGGGGGCGCGTAGGAGAAGTTTTCTCATTGATGGTTTTGGGAAGGGGACGGCTTCACATGGCTCCCGGAGCCGCCAATAACGCGGGCTTCAGCACCTGAGGGAGTCCGCACCTTAAGTGACATGGTTCACTTAGAATAGTCTGTGTGAGAATCAGGTCCGCCATGATTAGCGGTGGCACGACTCACTGTTGCGGCTTGCGCCCAGTTCTGTTGGAGAGCAGCTAAGTTGTTGAATCCAAATCTGTAAGAAACAGCTAGTCCCCCAAGACGGTGACCACCACGGTCCGCTGTCGCCCGCGAACGTCACATTCCAGGTGGAAGATCTGCTGCCAGGTCCCAAGCAGCGGCTTGCCGTCGGCGACGGGCACGGTCAGCGACGGTCCGAGCAGCGTCGCCTGCAGATGCGAGTGGCCGTTGCCGTCGTGCCACGCCTGCTCGTGGCCGTAGTGGCGGCTCGGCGGGATGAGCTTGTCCAGGATTTGCGGAAGGTCGCGCTGCAGCCCGGGTTCGAACTCGATTGTGCCCACCGCGGCGGTGGAGCCAACGTTGAACACATTCACCATGCCCGTCCGCACCTTGGAGGAGGACACGATGGACGCAACCTGCGCCGTGAGGTCATGCATGTCGCCGGGACCGCGGGTGTGCAGTGAGATTTGCTGTTGATGTGCCATGGCTGGTTCCCCAACTGCGAGTTTACCCCGCTCGCATCGGGACAGGTGCGCGCCTCCATTCCCAAAATGAACGAGCCTACAACTTCCGTTACCGCGATAATCAGCCACCGGCATGAAGAATGGGATCATCATAGACGCAGGGAGGTCGTGCCATGACGAACGCCTCCGCCATGACGCTCGTGTTGCTGCTTTTTCTGGCGTTGTTCCTCGCCGCGGCCGTCGTGATTCTCGGCGGCGGCCGATGGTTGGAGCACACCCGCCTCGCAGGGCGGCACACGGACGAAGTGAGTCACCGCCGCCGCGCTGCCTGACAGACGTCGGCGCGAATCAGACGGCGCGCTGGTTTTTTTCTGGCAGCAGCCTAAGCGCGGCCGAGTTGATGCAGTGGCGAGCGCCCGTAGGCTTGGGCCCGTCGGGGAAAACATGTCCCAGGTGGGCGTCGCAGCGGGCGCAGCGCACTTCCGTCCGCATCATGCCGAAGCTGGAATCGCTATTCTGCGCGATGCTCTCCGGCTGGATCGGCGCCCAGAAGCTGGGCCATCCCGTGCCCGAGTCAAACTTGCTTTCCGAGCTGTACAGCGGCTCGCCGCAGCAGACGCAGGCATAAACTCCGGGCGTCTTGGTTTTCCAAAATTCGCCGCTGAACGCGCGCTCGGTGCCGTGCTCCCGGGTGACGTGGTATTGCTCGGGCGTGAGCTCTTTCCGCCATTCCGCGTCGCTCTTTTTGACTTTGTCAGTCATATCCCCGCTCTTCCCTGGTTCTGTGAGCCCAGTATAACCAGTTGCTCCCCAACCGACAGCGCGGAGCCGCTTGGCCCCACATTTCCTTTTTGAAGCTGGCGCAAGTGACAGTATCATGGCAACAGCGCCAGTGCTCGCGTGGTTTTGAGAGCAAACGAACTCTGCGGAGGCCTCGACAGGCCGCAACATCGGGCAGTTCAGGCAGTTGCTGGTGCGGATGGTACCGTCGGGAGTGCTCCCCATGAAAATCGTTTTACATTGTCGCGAACGAGCGAAATGCGCGTTCAATGGCGCCGTCTTCAAAGTCAACAAGGAGATTCCGGCAGAGAACTGTTAGAGAGGGGCCCGGGCGATGCGCAACAATGTGCTCCACTGTACCATCATGGGCCTGCTGACCATCGGATACTCCGCTGTAATGCTTGCTCAGGCCGGGTCTGGCTACGCCCGGCCTATGGTGCCGCAACTGCTGGAAAAGATGGGGCACAGAGTTGCAGTGGAAACCCAACGTCCTAAGGGTGCTCATGACTTCCGAATCTCCTGGCACTCTGCCAAAGGTCAGCCGAATGCTCCCTCCAGCGAGCAAATGCAGTTTGTCGAACGAATCGAGCGCAACAATCCGCCTCCGCGCCAGCGCTCCAGCGAGATTTCCAAGGACGACCTGGTGGTCATTGTTCTCGACCAGCAAGGCACGGTTCGTTACTGGCGAATCATCGTCGATCCGCGCCTAGTTCGCGGAGAGTTTCCGGACGACCATGGCAACTTGCATAACTACACCTTCTACCGTACAGACGTGACGCTGGAGGTTTCTGTTCCCGACACGATCGACGCGGCTGAGGTGCGCGTCTTGAGCCCGAGTTGGGACAGCACGGGCGCCCTTCGCCTGTCACCGGTCGGCGCCGTGAAGCTTCCGCCAGGTCCGCTGCAATGAGGACGAGAATATTCTCTTTCCTGTTCTGCTGCCTGGTTTCGATTTCGCCAGCCAAGTCCCAGACGGTCTCGACGATTCTGTCCAACGGTGACCCCGCCAATCGCATCGACATTGCCTTCTTGTCAGAAGGATATACATCGTCGGAGTCGGCTAAATTTACTTCTGATGTGAATACCTTCATCAACGCCATTTTCAATAGTGGGGAGATATACGTCGATTACAAAACCTACTTCAATGTGAGGACTCTTTTCGTGGCCAGCGCGGAGTCGGGCGCGACTCACCAAGAATTGACTCCGCCGGTAATTAAGAACACCGCGTTCGACGCCTACTATGGTTGTGAGGGGATCGCCCGGCTCATTTGCGTCGACACCACCAAGGTCAATGCGGCAGTCAGCTCAGCGTTGCCGGCTAACCAACGCGATTACGTATTCGTATTGGTCAATGACTCGACCTACGGCGGGTCCGGCGGGTCAGTTTTGGTGTCGTCTACAAACTCCCAAGCGGTCGAGACTATCCTGCACGAATTCGGCCACACGCATGGGCTGCTGGCCGACGAGTACACCACCAATCCTCCTCCCTGTGACCTTGCGGAACCAAGCGCGGCCAATGCCACTACCCAGACCGCCCGAGACCAGATCAAATGGGAGCTTTGGATTGGCGCTTCAACGCCTATACCCACCACTACAGCTACACCGGGAGTGCCAGGTCTTTACGAAGGGGCGGATTATTGTGCGACAGGGATGTATCGTCCGACATTCAATTCAAAAATGCGGACCCTGGGAAAACCGTACGAGCAGGTCAATGACGAGCAGATGGTCCGGCGCCTTTACAACCTTGTTTCCGCGCTTGACTCCACGACCCCTTTAGGTACTTCGCTGTCGGCGCCGCAGGGCACGAAACCCAGTTTCAGCGTAACGCCTCTGCAGCCTGTGCAACATTCACTTTCGGTTTCCTGGTATGTGGATGGCCTCCTCGTTGCATCTGGAACGAGTTTCGTCTTGGAGACCAGCACGCTGAGCCTGGCTTCCCATTCCGTAAAGGCTGTAGTACAGGACAACACGAACTGGGTGCGGAGCGACCCCAACAACTTGACCATGGATTCACAGACGTGGACCGTATTGATCACGCCAGGGATCACGTCGCCGAAAAAGCGCCTCGTCCAGGTGACGAGCGACTGACCAGGGCTCAGTTCGGTTGCGTCTTGATGACCACGCTCACGCGGTGCGCAGCCCCGCGGCGGAACACCCATCACAGAAATCCAGTATGTCGTTTCAATACCTACGGATTTCGAAATATCCCAGTTGACACCTTCGCAGCCGGGAGACACACTGTCGCTACATATTCCTAAAATTCTTCTTGGGTTGGTCGCTGACTTCGTTGGGAGGCGTCTGATGCGCGGGATCTCGGCTCTACTCTTTGTCACTTTGTTCTGGCTCTGTGTTTCGGCGGCGCCGCAGCAGGCTCCGGCGCCATCTTTGCCGCGACTGATCCGTTTCAGCGGAACCATCCTGGGCGACGACTCAACACCGCGCACCGGCACGGCCGGGATTACCTTCTCGCTATTTCAGGATCAGACCGGCGGCGCGCCCTTGTGGCAGGAGGTGCAGAACGTCACACTGCGTCCGGGCGGGCACTACAGCGTTCTGCTGGGCGCCAATTCCAAGGACGGCGTGCCGATGGACCTGTTCACGACGAACGAAGCGCGCTGGCTCGGCGTGCAGGTAGAGCAGGAAGCCGAGCAGCCGCGCGTGCTGCTGGTCTCGGTTCCCAGCCGCCGATGCTTCCAGCGGCTCCAGCGGCAGCACGGCGAGTTCGACCACCGCCGGCGCAAGCACAGTCAAGAAGAGCGCCAACGCGCCCGCCGGCACCTCGGCCCCGGTCACCACCGCCGGCGGCACCCTGAATTACATCGGCAAGTTCGACGCCACCGGCACCAACCTGGTGAACTCGGCGGTCATCGACGTCAGCGGCAATGTCGGCGTCAGCAAGAGCAATCCGGCTTACACCTTGGACGTGGGCGGCGTCGTCAATGCGCCGGACGTGTTCGTGCAGGGCACCTCGCCGCGTCTGCGCCTCATCGACACCACGTTGCCCAATAGCTTCTGGGAGCTGCAGCAGTCGGCCTATGCAGCGGATAATTTTGGATTTCTGCGCTACGAAAACAACATTGCGGTGCCCGGCAAATCCTTCCTGGTGGCGGCTAACGGCAACGTCGGCATCGGCACCATCAATCCTGGGTTCAAGCTCGACGTGGCCGGGA
>JAIQFT010000064.1 GCA_020073185.1 Terriglobia bacterium | reverse complement strand
ATCGTGCCGGTCAAGGATTCAGCGAAGAAATCGGCCAGGCTCATCAAGGGGGCGAAGGAAATCTATTATCCGGGCTTGCCTCACGGCCTCACCGCCACGCATGCGGATCAAGTCAACGCCGACCTGTTGGAATTTCTGAACTTGGTTCAAAAAGCTCGCAGGGCAGCATGAATCTTTGCGCCGCGCGGCAGACCGCATTCCTTCGCCGGTCTGCCGGGCACTACGCCACTTGTAAGACTGCTCCAATTGCTACAATGCATTCGTGTCCAGCTCGATTTTCACCGCTCCGCAATACGATCCCCGGCGCGAGCGCCGCAAGAAAATCATCATCGCGGTGGTTATGGCGGCGGCGATCGTCGTCGGAATTTTTGCCTACCTGTACCGCAATTGGCCGGAGGAGCGCGTGGTGGACCACTTTTTCACCGCGCTGGTGAACAAGGATTTCGAAAAGGCGTACGGCATCTGGCTGCACGACCCCGACTGGAAGCAGCACCCGCAGAATCCCAATTATTCGTTCCGCGATTTTTACAACGACTGGGGACCGGGCGGGGAGTGGGGGATCATCAAGAGCTTCCACATTGACGGCTCCGCCAGCCCCAAGAACGGCAGCGGCGTGGTGGTGCTGGTCACGATCAATGAGCGCAAGGAGCCGGCGCGAATCTGGGTGGAGAAGAAAGATAAGACGCTGACGTTCTCGCCGTACTAGCTGTCAGCTAGCAGCGCACGCCAATTGGCCGTTGGCGAATCGGCTGTCGGCCGTCGGAAAAGCGAGCGGAGCGCCGCAGCGCCCCGCTTCAAGAATCAAGATCGAATCCCTCGCAACTGACAACTCGCAACTCGGGAGCTATTTGCCTGCCCCGCCGGCCATCTTCTTGACCATGGCGAGCACCAGTTTGCGATCACTGTCGTTGAGGCTGGAGGAATAGCGCCGGATCTGCGTCAGGAAGCGGATCTCGTCCTCGCTCAACTGCGGCAAGTTGCGAGCGCCGTTGTCGCGCGGGTCGCCGACGAAGAACTGGGCCAGCGGCACTTCCATGGCGCCGGCAATCTTGGCCAGGGTATCCAGGGAAGGAATGGTATGGCCGTTCTCCACGCGTGACAGGTAGCAGCGCAATAACCCGGTGCGCTTTTCGATGTCGCCTTGGGACATGCCTTTTTGTAGACGGAAGTTGCGGATGGTTTCGCCGATATTCATGTTGGCTTAAAACAGTCTTAGGGCTATTTGGGGGTGGTATGCATAGTAACCAGAGTAGAACGGCTGCGCAAGCACAATTTTCGACAATCTTAGGTGGGCCATGCGCAAAGCCAATCAGGACGCCGTTTCCCGTTATGGTAACGAAACGGGTCTTAACCTCGGAGACACCAAGAATCAGTGGTCAGTGGGCTGGTGACGGGCTGCGAGCTAGCCCATCAGCATGCCGCCATTGACGCAGAGCACGTGGCCGGTAATGTAGGACGCCTCCTCGGAAGCGAGAAAACGCACGGCGTTGGCGACGTCCCGCGCGGTGCCGGCTCGGCCCAGCGGGACCATCTTGAGCACGTGTTCCTTCAGCTCCGGCACGAGCACGTCGGTCATGGCGGTCTCGACGTAACCGGGCGCAACCGCGTTAACGGTGATGTTGCGCGAGGCGACTTCACGCGCCAACGCCACGGTCAGGCCGATCATCCCCGCCTTCGAAGCCGCGTAATTCGCCTGTCCCGCCTGGCCCATCTGGCCGAAGACGCTGGTGATGTTGATGATCCTGCCCCAGTGCTGGCGGAGCATGGAGCCGAGCACCTGTTGGCTGCACAGGTAAGCGCCGGTGAGGTTGGTGGAGATGACGTCGTCCCAGTCGGCGCGCTTCATCCGCAGGGCGAGGTGGTCGCGGGTGATGCCGGCGTTGTTCACCAGGATGTCGAGCTTGCCGAGCTTGGCGATGGCCGCCTTGATGCCGGATTTGATTTCGTCTTCTTTGGCTACGTCGATCTTGAAAGTTTCCGCCACGCCGCCGGCGGCACGGATGAGGTCGGCGGTTTCCGCCAGTTTCTGCTCGTTACGGGCAGCGAGGGCGACAGCAGCGCCGGCTTCGGCCAGGGCGATGGCGCAGGCGCGTCCGATCCCCTGCGAGGCGCCAGTCACCAGCGCCACACGTCCGTCGAGCCGGATACCGCGGTAGGCGGCGCCTGTCTCAGCCATCATGGCTCCTGGAAAGCCCGATTATAGCAAGCAGGCTTCAGGCTCCCAGGCTTCAGGCCGCAGGCATGACACGCCCAGATTGGACGGAATTTCCTGCAGGGAGGGCTACCCGAGGCGCGACTCGCGCATGTCCTTTTCCAATCCGTCCGGCGGGCCGGTTTCCGGTTCGAGGTTACGGAACAGGTAGCGCAGCAGCGGTGGCGCCAACAGGGTAGTCACGCCGCCCATGAAGATGACGACCGCATAACCCTGCTGCGAAATGGCGTTCATCTGCAACCCGATGAGCGCGACGATGAGCGCGACTTCGCCGCGGGGCATCATACCGACGCCAATCTTGGCCGCGGTGGACATGCCTTCGCCCAGCATGGGCAGCCCGCAGCCCAGGACCTTGGAGACGATCGCCAGCAGCGAAATGATGATGGCGGTAGCCCAGACCGAACCGGTGAAGAGATGGATGTTGAGGCGCGTGCCCATCACGAAAAAGAAAAACGGAGCCAGGAATTCGTTGATGGCGTGCACGCGCGGCTGCAGATTCCACTCCGGGGAGTAGTCGGCGAACATGAGGCCGGCGAAGAAGGCGCCGATGATGGCCGCCATGCCAATCTTGGTCGCCGCCACCGAGAGACCAAGACAGATGGCGAGGGCAAGAATCAGCGGCGCGTCTCGGGTGGACATGCTCTGCAGCGGAGTGCGCATGCGACCGACCAGGCGAGGGCCGATGAATATCATGAAAATGGCGAAGCCGAGAGCTTCCACCACCAGCACGAGTATGTGGATCCAGCGGATGCTGCCGCCGGTGGCCAGGCCGGCGACGATGGCCAGCACGATCATGCCGAGGATGTCATCGAACACCGCCGCTCCCAGGATGATGCGTGCCTCGCGCGTGTTCAGGGCATGAATGTCGCTCAGCACGCGCGCGGTGATGCCGACGCTGGTGGCCACCATGGCGGCGGCCACGAATACCGATTCGTGCACCGGTCCGCCCTTCAGGTGCAGGTAGGTGAAGCCGAGCAGGAACGGCACCGCCACGCCGGCCAGCGCGACTCGCAAAGATTGGCGGCCCACCCGCAGCAGGTCCTGAGGGCGGGTATCCAGGCCGACGGTGAAGAGCAGGAAGATGGCGCCGATTTCGGCGATGGAGCCAACCGTATCGGAGGGCGTCACCAGCCCGGTGGCGTGCGGTCCGAGAATGATGCCGGCGAGGATTTCCCCAAGCACGGCGGGCACATACAGTCGTTCGAACAGCTCGCCGAAAACTTTTGCCCACACGAAAATGGCGAACAGCTCGAGCAGGAACGTGTCGACGTGCTGGGGCATGGTGCGGCCTTCCGACCGGTTTGGGCCGTGCGTCTTCTGACTCGATGCGGCGTTCCGAGCGCACGCCTAGTTGCCGGCAAAGCACGGCGCCGCGCCGAGATTTTTGTTTAACGCAAAGGGACCCCGCTGGCTACAAAAATCGAAGAGTAGCCGAAGCGCCTGCCGTTCGCGTTTCTCGGCACGGTGCTGGGGCTCGGCATGATCTTCGGCGGGATGGCAGGAATCCTTGGTTCGATCCTCGCCGCGCTGGCCTTTGCTCATTGCTCATTCCAGGTACCAGCCGCTGCGCAGCTTGCGCATCGCGGACCAGGGCGCTTGCTCCGGAGAGGCGTACAATTCTGTGGCCAAAACAACAAGGCACCGCCGAACGCGCATCCTACTGCTTTCCACGGCATTCCGCGCGTCCGCGCGGAAGACCCCGGCTTAAGGAGGAGTCCTGATGGCGACGGTGCAGGCCTTGTCGATCGCCGACCGTTGGGCGCGTGTGCCTTTCTATTTCAACTCCGCCGCGCATTTGCTGCGCATTGGCCGGGAGCGCGCCACGAATTTGTCGGAGCTGTTGGAAGCGCTGCGCACTTGTCCCAACGACTCCATCTTCCAGCACACCTTCCAGACCTTGCAGGAGCACCACTTCATCCGCGAGGGATTTTCCAACGACTTTGCGCACTGGGCCTTCGCCGCTTGCAACGAGGTGGGACTGGCGGAGCGGCTGGCTTCGATTGACGTGCGCGAGTTCACCAGCATCCCCGACCTGCGCGGCCGCCTGGTTGCCGTGGTCGAGGAATATCTCAAGCGCAATCCCCGCGCGCGCGACCGGGCCGCCCTGGAGCCATTCTACTTCTGCGCCTCCGACACAGTCGTGATTCCGACGCCGTTTGTGGCGCGCAACCTGCAGGAATTCATCGACTCGTTAAGGAAAGTCAGCATTCACAGCATTCACTATCACTTCATCGAGGCCCGCCTGCGCTTGAAGCTCAATTCCAACGATTTCTCCCTGTGGCTGGAAGACGAGATGGATCTGGGGAGCGTGGGAGTCCGCATGAACCGGATTGACATCTATACTTTGACGCTGCACGACATTCGCGATCAGATCCTGCGCATCCTGGAACGCGCCGCGCAATCGGCGGGAAGATCGGCGCACTGAGGAGCGACGGAATCCATGGACGACGGGAAGAACACGCAGGAAGCGAACCTGCCGGGCCGGGCCGCTGAGAACCGGGGTCCGGGGAATGACGGTCCGCCTGTGACCGCACCGGCAGCGCCGCCCGCGATGGAGCCCGGAGAGCGCCGCAAGCGTGCGCGGATTTCGGAAACGCCGCCGCCGCCGCCACCGCCGCCGCGGCTGGACGATTACGAGCCTATCATCGGGCGTCCCGAGCTCGACGAGCTCCATTTCCTTGCCCGCCAGCTACGCGGCAAGACGGTGAAGATGGTGAACTCCACCGCCGTGGGCGGCGGCGTGGCCGAAATCCTCAACCGGCTCGTCCCGCTGCTGAACGAACTGGAAGTGCACACGAAATGGGAGGTTATCACCGGCGGTAACGACTTCTTCGAGGTCACCAAGGGCTTCCATAATGCGCTGCACGGCGGCGAATACAACCTGACAAAGCAGGCGAAAGACATTTTCATGCTCTACAACGAGCAGAACCGCCAGCGCATGGAGTTCGGCGAGGACCTGTTCGTCATCCACGACCCGCAGCCGGCGGGGTTGATCGGCTCGCGGGCGCGCAACCGCGGCCGCTGGATCTGGCGCTGCCACATTGACGTCAGCAATCCGCACCCCGCGGTCTGGGGATTTCTGCGCCCCCTGGTGGAGCAGTTCGACGCCGCCATATTCTCCGCGCCGGCGTTTTCGCGGCAGTTGTCCATACCGCAATACTTGCTTTATCCCGCCATCGATCCGCTATCGGAAAAGAACAAGGAGTTGCCGGAGGAATCCATCGCCAAGGTCTGCGACGACTTCGGGATTGACCGCAGCCGGCCGATCGTCACCCAGATTTCGCGCTTCGACCGCCTGAAGGATCCGGTGGGCGTGATCCTGGCCTACAAGCTGGCGAAGAAATACGTGGATTGCCAGTTGGTGCTAGCCGGCGGCGGCGCCACCGACGATCCCGAAGGCGCGGCGGTGTTGCAGGAAGTGATGGACGAGGCGGGCGACGATCCCGACATCCTCGTGCTCAACCTGCCACCGTGGTCCGCGCTGGAGATCAACGCCCTGCAGCGAGCCTCCACCATCGTGGTGCAGAAGTCCATCAAGGAAGGCTTCGGCCTGACCGTGACCGAGGCGCTGTGGAAGAGCAAGCCGGTGATTGCCGGAGCGGTGGGCGGCATTCCGACCCAGGTCATCCACAAGCTCACCGGAGTGCTGGTGCACTCGGTGGAGGGCTGCGCTTACCAGATCCGCTATCTGCTCACGCACCCGGAATACGCCGCTCAACTGGGGCGTAACGGTCGCGAGCACGCCAAGGAAAACTTCCTCATGACCACCAACGTGAAGCGCTACCTGCTGTTGTACCAGATCATGCTGGGAATGGCGCGGCCGGAGAAAGCGCCGCTCCAGGAGTAGGGCCGAGTGTCAGGTTTTCGGGTCGCCCGTTTGGCGGGACGGCGCGTGAGATTTCGCGCGTGGCGGCCCATCACCAATGGCCAACGACCGTTTCAAAACAGCTCCCCGCCGTTGTAAATCAACTCTCCGTCAGCGACGCGCGCCACGTCCATTAACTTGTGCGCGCGCGCCGGGCCGGTGGCGTCGATGTGCAGCACGGTGTGCCCGTGTGCCACCAGGTAATCCGAGACCATCATGCGATGGCAGCGAAAATACACGCGCTCGGCGCACATGTACGCGGTGGGTTTCGCCTCCGCCATGCGCACCAGGGCAGCCGCGGTGTCGCGGAATTCCGCCGTGAGCATGTAATCGGCGTAATTGCGGAAGGAGTCGCTGCGCAGTGCGGTGTTGGGCGATTCGTTGCGGATCTTCTTGCGCCGGCCGCCCAGCGCTTTCATCCAGACATAATCAATCCCGCTTCTGGGCAACTCGCGCTCCAGATTTTCGCGGTTGAACTGCGGCAGCCGGCGCGACATGGGGAACGAACGGATGTCCACCAGCCGCGCCACGCCGTGCGCCCGCAGCGCTTCCATCAGCTCGTCGAGGGAGCGTGTGGAGTGACCGATGGTGAAAAGCGTGGCCACTTGTAGCTGTCATTTGACGTAAAAAAACAAACTCAAAATTCCGAACGCCGGGGCCAACGTCGCGAGCCAAGGCCGCCATTCTCTAAACATGCCTATAACGGCGAGAGTGATTGCGCACACCACACTCGCGGCGTCTAACGAAGACAGCCACCTCTCGTAAGGAGAATTCGCGAGCGTCGTTCCTTGGTACCGAAAAGCGTACTCAGCAAGCGAGACAGTTAGGACTGCAGTCGTCATGCTTACGGCAAGTGACGCGTAAGACCAGACCCGCTCAGAAATATTCTTCATGACTCAATCACAGAATCTCCCGCTGATCGCCCACTCTCCGCGTCACTCGCTCGCGGTCCAGGTACTCCAGCAGCGGGATGGCGTACTTGCGCGAGACGCCGGTGAGGTCTTTGAACTTGGCGACGTCAATCCTGGGCGAGCGCGCCTTGGCCGCCGCCATCAGCTTGCGCAGTTGATCGAGCGCGTCGCGGTGGAAGACGAGGTCATCCGACAGCTTCACCAGCACGCGATCGCGCAGCAGCAGGGTCACGATCTTCTGCGCGCGGACCCGGTCCACCTTCACGGAGGCGAGTACGTCTTTGAGTGCCGGAACCTTGAGCCCGGCGCCGGCAAAGGCCTGCTCGATGATTTTCTTGGACTCCGACTCCTCGTCCTTCATGACCACGCCCCGGCCGACGGCGCGCACGATTTCCGCCGTGGTCTCCAGCTTCTTGTCGCGCACCAGCGAATCGAGCACGGCGCCGAACACGGTTTGCTCCAAGCCGAGCCGTTCCGCCAGCTCGCCCTTGGCGATTCCGGGCACGAGCGGATTTGCCGAGTGAAACGCATTGATTGCCGCGACTGCCTCGTCCCTCGCCTGCTGGAACGCGTCGGCGGAGATGAGTACGTCCGCGATCCTGAGCACAGCGGATTTCGCGGAAGCGGCGCCGGGCACGAGCCAGGCAACGATTTCGTCCACGCGTTTCGGCGGCCACCATCCGGTTTCGGACAGTGCGGCAGAGACGGTCAACCCGCGCTTTCCACGTCGCGCCACGCGGGCCGCCAGCACCTCCGGAGGAGACCCGCGCGAAACGGTTTCCAGAAAGCCGATGGTCTGGTCGGCGGGCACGCCCTTCACCGGCGGCGCGGCGTCAATGACGGTTCCGCCGCCGATGGTCACGACCGGCGAAAACTGGCGGATGATGAAGCGGTCGCCAGGCAGCACGAGCAGTTGATCGCGGAAGCGCAACTGCGCGAATCCCGACTGCCCCGGCTGCAGCGGCTTGCCGCCGAAGCCCGCGACCTCGGCGATGGTCTCGCTGGTGTGTACGTGCAGGTGGACGCGGGCGCGATCGCGCAGCGGCTTCGCCCCGGCCAGCAGCGACAGCCGTACGTTTGCCCGCGGCGTAGTGTGGAACACGCCCGCATGCATTAGCGTCATGCCCCGCGCCAGGTCTTCGGTAGCGATGCCGGCAAGGTTGAGCGCGGTGCGTTGTC
Source organism: Terriglobia bacterium (assembly GCA_020073185.1). Taxonomy (NCBI): domain Bacteria; kingdom Pseudomonadati; phylum Acidobacteriota; class Terriglobia; species Terriglobia bacterium. The sequence continues at coordinate 13,962 of JAIQFT010000064.1, read as the reverse complement.
CCGCGACCGCCTGCTCGGCCGCCGCGCCATGCACCTGCACGCCGCGCACTCGCACCCGGCGCCCGCCGGGAAAAACCTCCAGTTCGTCTTCCTTTTTCACCGTGCCCGAGAGCAGCGTGCCGGTAACGACCGTGCCGAATCCCTTCATGGTGAAGACGCGGTCAATGGGCAAGCGCGGCACCGAGTTCGAGTCTTTCGCCTGCACCTCGGCGGCAACGCGCAGCAGCGCGCGCTTCAAGTCCTCGAGCCCGGCGCCGGTTTTCGAGCTGACGGGAATGATGGGCGCGCGAATCGGGTCGAGAAACGACGTGGCCAGGTACTCTTCCAGCTCGAGCTTGACCACACTGAGCGAATCGCCGTCCACCAGGTCGGACTTGGTCAGCACCGTGATGCCGCGCGGGATGGCGAGCAGGCGGCATATGTCGAAGTGCTCGCGGGTTTGCGGTTTGATGCCCTCGTCGGCGGCGACCACCAGCAGCACCACGTCAATGCCGCCCACGCCGGCCAGCATGTTGCGCACAAAGCGCTCGTGGCCGGGGACGTCCACGAAGCCCAGACGCAGCGTTTCGCCGCGGTCGGCGGGCAGGTCAAGGTGCGCGAAGCCGATATCAATGGTGATGCCGCGGCGTTTTTCTTCCTCGAGACGGTCGGCATCGATGCCAGTCAGCGCTTTCACCAGCGCGGTTTTTCCGTGATCGATATGGCCGGCAGTCCCAACGATGACCGATTTCATCGCTGAAAGTGTAAATCACAGTGGCGGGAGGCGGGGCAACTCCCCTCCGCGGGGGCTCGGAGCCTGCGCTGGTTGGCGTCCGCCCCGAGCGGCCCTGATGCTTTGGATCAGGACGTTCATCGTTCAATGCAGTGCTAAGATGCGGCCCACGTGCGCGGGGTTTGATCGATTTACGGATTGTCGAAGTGAGGAATTTGCGAATTATGTTGCCGCGAAGCCTTCCGAGGGAGGCCGGAAATTCGTGAATTCTTCAATTCGTAGATTTTTCGCGCCTTGCCTTCATGCGACAATAGTCAAGAGTCTCCCCATGCCGACGGAAAGCGCGATCACGCCCGAAGTCGTCCGCGAGCACAATCTCAGTCCCGAGGAATACCAGAAAATTCTCAAACTCCTCGGCCGCGCGCCCACCATCACCGAGCTGGGCATCTTTAGCGTGATGTGGAGCGAGCACTGCTCCTACAAATCCTCGCGCGTGCACCTGAAGCGCCTGCCGACGCGCAGCCGCCGCGTGGTGCAGGGTCCCGGCGAAAACGCCGGCATCATCGACGTCGGCGACGGCTGGGCTTGCGCATTCAAGATCGAGTCGCACAATCACCCATCCTTCATCGAGCCCTTTCAGGGCGCAGCCACGGGCGTGGGCGGCATTCTGCGCGACATTTTCACTATGGGCGCGCGCCCGGTGGCGGTAATGGACTCGCTGTGCTTCGGCCCCATCCGCCCCGGCCCCAGCGAGAGCGATCTGAAGACGGTCCGCCGCAATCAGTCGATTCTGGAGGGCGTGGTCAGCGGCATCGCCGGCTACGGCAACTGCTTCGGCGTACCCAACCTCGGCGGCGAGACCAAGTTCGAGCCCTGCTACTCGCAGAATCCGCTGGTCAACGCCTTCGCGCTCGGCCTGGTACGCCGCGACAAGATCTTCTACGCGCGCGCTTCCGGCGAAGGCAACCCGGTCATCTACGTAGGCTCAAAGACCGGGCGCGACGGCATTCACGGCGCCACCATGGCGAGCGAGGAGTTTAGCGAGACCAGCGAGCGGAAGCGTCCCAACGTGCAGGTCGGCGACCCGTTCCTGGAGAAGCTGCTGCTGGAAGCGTGCCTGGAGGCGATGGAGACCGGCGCGGTGGTCGGCATCCAGGACATGGGCGCCGCCGGCCTGACCTGCTCCACCTGCGAGATGGGAGCGCGCGGTCACGTCGGGCTGGAAATCGAACTCGACCTCGTCCCGCAGCGCGAAACCGGCATGACGCCCTACGAAATCATGCTCAGCGAATCGCAGGAGCGCATGTTGCTGGTCGCGGAAAAAGGCAGGGAAGAAGAAGTCTTCTCCGTTTTCCGCAAGTGGGGACTCGACGCTTCCACGGTCGGCCGCGTCACCAATGACGGAAAAATGCGCGTGCTGCAACATGGGCACGTAGTCGCCGAAATTCCCAACCACGCGCTCACCGACGAGGCACCGGTCTACAAGCGTCCCCTGGCGCGCTGGGACGCGCCAGTTCCGCGCGAGAAGCCGGACAGCATACAGCTCGGCGGCGAATCCGACCTGACGTCAAACCTTGAGCGCCTGCTGGCCGCTTCGAATATCTGCTGCAAGCGCTGGATCACCGAGCAGTATGAAAGCTACGTTCAGTTGGTGGGCACGCAGCGTCCCGGCGGCGATGCGGGCGTGCTGCGCGTCAAAGGCACCGAACGCGGCCTGGCCATGGCGCTCGACGGCAACGGGCGCTGGTGCTGGCTCGATCCCAAGCTCGGCGCCATGCATGCCGTTGCCGAATCGGCGCGCAATGTGGCGTGCGCCGGCGCGCGTCCCATCGGCGCCACCAACTGCCTGAACTTCGGCAACCCCGAAAAACCGCACATCATGTGGCAGTTCTCGCAAGTCGTCGACGGCATGACCCGCGCCTGCGAGGAACTGGAAACGCCCATCACCGGCGGCAATGTCAGCTTCTACAACGAAACTCTGGGCGAAGGTGTTTACCCGACGCCGGTGGTCGGCATCGTCGGCCTGATCGAGCACGTAGACCGTGCCATGACCCCCGACTTCCGCGAAAAAGACCGCGCCATCGTGCTGCTGCGCGGCTCCGAACCCGGCGATGCCGTGGATGCTGAAATCGAGTTTGGCTCCTCCGAGTATGCGAAAGAGATCTTGGGCCAGGTGTGGGGCTTCCCGCCGGCACTCGAGCTGGAGAGGGAAAAAGCGCTGCAGGACTGCATTATCGACCTCATCGGCCTGGGCCTGATTGATGGCGCTCACGACTGCTCCGAAGGTGGCCTGGCGGTGGCGGTCGCCGAATCCTGTTTCCCGCGCGACCTCGGCGCCCGCGTGGAACTGGCGAGCCAGGACATGGGCGGCGACGACCTGCTTCCCGAATACCTGCTGTTCGGCGAGGACGCCAGCCGCATCGTGATCTCCTGCGTCCGCGAAAACGTCCCGAGAATCGAAGAAGTAGCGGTAAAATATGCCGTGGCCGCGCTTCCGATCGGCGTCACGCAATCCGAAAAACTGGAAATCTTCGTGGACGGCAGGGCGGTCGTGTCCGCGCCCGTGTCGCGACTGAAAGATGCGTGGGAGCACGCCCTGGAACGCGCGCTCCACACCGAACCCGAAGCGCGCCTGGAGCCGGAGATTTTGCACAAGAGCTGACGCCGCATGAAGATTCGCGACGCTATGAAGTTCGTTGAGGAAGATGGACCGGCAATACAAACACGCACTGAAGAAGGCCGCGTGACGATTGCCGGTCATCCGTCGAAGGACTTGGATCCGAAAACGTTTAGATCGATTTTGAAACAGGCTGGTTTGCGATGAAGTACGCAGTTCTGTACGAGAAGACTGCTACCGGATACAGCGCGCATGTGCCTGACCTCCCTGGCTGCGTTGCCGCCGGGGACACGCTTGAGGAAACCGAACAACTTATGCGCGAGGCTATCGCAATGCATTTGGATGGAATGAGGGAGGACGGAGACTCGATTCCCGAGCCGAGCACGGTTGCTGGCTACATCACGATTTCAGCCTAGCCAATCGCTGATTGCTAAATGCCGCTTTTGGACAAATTCCGCGAAGAGTGCGGCGTGGTCGCCATCTACGGCCATTCCGAGGCCTCGACCCTCGCCTATCTCGGCCTGCACGCGCTGCAACACCGCGGCCAGGAATCCGCCGGCATCGCTGCCTCGAACGGTTCGAACATTCGCGTGCACAAATCCATGGGCCTGGTCGGCGACATCTTCACCGCGCCCGTGCTCGCCGGGCTTCCCGGCGCGCTCGCCATCGGCCACACGCGTTACTCCACTACCGGCGACTCCGCCCTGCTCAACGCGCAGCCCATCCGCGTGGACTGCAACAAGGGCATGATCGCGGTGGCGCACAACGGCAACCTGGTGAACGCCAGCGATATCCGCTCGCGCCTGGAAGCCGAAGGCTCGATTTTCCAGACCACCAGCGACACCGAGGTCATCGTGCACCTGATCGCGCACTCGCGCGAACAGACCCTGCCCGACGCCATCGCCGACGCGCTCCGCCGCATTGACGGCGCCTTTTCGCTGGTGGTTATCTCGCGCGACCGCATCTTTGCCGCTCGCGATCCGCGCGGTTTTCGTCCGCTGTCGCTGGGACGCATTCCCGCCAGCGGCACGCGCGTCAACGATGCCATCGCCTTTGCCTCCGAGAGCACCGCTTTCGACTTGCTGGGTGCGACGTTTGAGCGCGACGTCAAGCCCGGCGAGTTGGTCGTAGTCGGCCCCGAAGGGCTCCAGTTGCGCTTCTACGCCCCGGCGGCGCCGCAGTCGGCCTGCATCTTCGAGCACGTCTACTTCTCGCGCCCCGACAGCATCGTCTTCGGTCGCTCGGTGAACCAGAGCCGTGAATCGCTGGGCCGCCAACTCGCGCGTGAAGCCCCCGTGGACGCCGACATCGTGGTCGCCGTCCCTGACTCCGGCGTGCCCGCCGCCATCGGTTACGCCGCCGAAAGCGGGCTGCCCTTCCGAGTCGGCCTCATCCGCAGCCATTACGTCGGTCGCACCTTCATCGAGCCCGAGCAGCGGGTGCGCGACTTCGGCGTCAAGCTCAAGCTCAACCCGGTGCGCAGCGTGCTCGTGGGCAAGCGTGTCGTGCTGATCGACGACTCCATCGTCCGCGGCACCACCAGCCGCAAGATCGTGCGCATGATCCGCAACGCCGGCGCCAAGGAAGTCCACATGCGGATTTCCTGTCCGCCCACCATCTCGCCGTGTTACTACGGTGTGGACACGCCTTCCAAACGCCAGTTGATTGCTGCCAACAAGAGCGTAGAGGAGATTCGGAAGTTCATCGGCGCCGATTCCCTCGCCTACGTTTCACTCGAGGGCCTGAAGCAAGCCTGCGGCGAAGGCGAGCAGACCACCTATTGCACTGCTTGCTACACCGGCGAGTACCCCACCGACTTTGTCGCCATCGAAGACATCCAGCCTGCAATCTTCGAAAGCGAACGGATCACCGCGGATTAGTCTTCGGACTACCGGCTACGGACTCCCGATCACGCGGCCAGCCAGCGACCGACGGCCACCGACTCTTTTGTAGCGGAGGTCGCCCGCGCTGCATCTCTCTTAGTGAAAAACTAGAACAGGTACAATAATCACGATGTCCGCAACTCCCTTACCGCTGGCCGCCTTTATCGCGGGGCTGCTGTCGTTCCTGTCGCCGTGCGTGCTGCCGCTGGTGCCGGGGTACGTCTCGCTGATTTCCGGCACCGGCGCCGAGAGCCTGGCGCACGAGCGCCGCCCCCTGCGCGCGGTCATGCTGAACTCCATCACTTTCATTCTTGGCTTCAGCATCGTGTTCATCCTGCTGGGAGCGGGAGCCACCGCGGTGGGCCAGTTAATCGGCCGTTTCCGCCGCGATCTCACCTTGATTGCCGGCATTGTCATCATCATCTTCGGCCTGCACCTCACCGGCCTGCTGAAGATCAAGGCTCTCTACGCCGACAAGCGCCTGCATGACGTGAAGGGTAGCAGTTCGCCCCTGGGCGCGTTTTTCGTGGGATTTGCCTTCGCCTTCGGATGGACGCCGTGCATCGGCCCCATCCTCGCCGGCATTCTCACTCTGGCCGCCGCGGAAGAGACGGTGACCAAGGGCATGTTCCTGCTGGCCGTGTATTCCGCCGGCTTGGCGGTACCGTTCCTGCTCACATCGCTCGGCGTGGACCGTTTCCTGTCGTTCTACGGACGCTTCCGCCGCCACCTGCACGCGGTGGAAGTCGCCAGCGGCGTGTTGCTGATTGTTCTGGGTGCGCTGGTATTGACCGGCCGCTTTACCGTACTTTCGGGATACCTGTCGTTTCTGAATCGGTTCGCATTGTAATGAGGTAGAGGCTTCCCATGGCGACAAATTTTTCCCCTCCAAGCAGCGCAGCCGGAAACAGCCCCGCTCCCGACGCAGTCCCGAACCCTGCAACTTCGGCCACCTCGGCGACGCCTGCATCCGGCATGAAACGTGACGCCACCGTGATCGTTGTTGTCGTGCTGGTGATCGCCGGGATGCTGATCGCCGGCAAGCACTTGACCAGGCAACAAACTCCGGGCGAGAGCATTTCCGGCAGCAATAAGGCCATCAAGGGCCAGCCCGCGCCCGATTTTCAGCTCAGAGATCTCGACGGCAACACCGTCCGCCTGGCCGACCTGCGCGGCAAGGCCGTGCTGTTGAATTTCTGGGCCACTTGGTGCCCGCCATGCAAGATCGAGATGCCCTGGTTCGTTGACTTGCAGAGGCAGTACGGGCCGCAGGGACTGCAGATCGTCGGCGTCGCCATGGACGAAGGCAACGCCCACGACGCGGTCGCCAAGTTTGCCAAGGAAATGGGCCTGAATTACGCCGTCCTGCTCGGCAATGACAAGGTGGCCGACCAGTATGGCGGCGTGGACTCCTTGCCCACCACCTACTACATCGGTCGCGACGGGAGGATCGTGTCGCGCGTTTTTGGCTTGGTGAGCCATGGCGAGATCGAAGACAACATTCGCGCCGCGCTCCAGCAAGGTCCGGCGGTGGCGCAGAACTCCCCGCCTGCCGCGGGAGCGGTCCGCTGATGAGGTCGCCCGATTTCCGCCCGAGGTTGCCCCACCCTTGTCTCGCCGGATGGCGCCTGCCCCGAAGAGTAGCGAGAGGGCGAGACAGGGTGGGGAAATTCGCTGTTGTATTCGTTGCTCTGCTGATATCAGCGGCAGCTCTGGCGCAAGTCGAAACCTCGAAGCCCAAAGCCACGCAGCGCGTCACCGCCGCCCCGATCGCGCCAGTGGTTGTCCACGCCGGAAGCTCCAAGCAGGTCGAGCTTACGTTCCGCGTCGCCCCCGGATATCACATCAACTCCCACAAGCCGACATCGGAGCTGCTGATTGCCACCGTCCTCAGCGTCAGTCCGCCCACCAACATTGCTGTCGCCAAGCTGACTTATCCCGCTGGCGTGGAGCGATCGTTCCCGTTCTCACCCAGCGAGAAACTCAGCGTCTACGCCGGTGACTTCACTCTGACCGCGCTGGTCAGGGCCGCTCGCACCACGCCGCCGGGCAGGTATCGCGTCCATTGCACCCTTCAGTACCAGGCCTGCGACGACCGCGCCTGCTACCCGCCGGGCAAGGTGCCGGTCGCGTTTGACGTAAAGGTCAGCAAAGCCGGGACAGGCCACACCCGTCGCAACCCGGCGCAGAGCCCGCACGTGCATCAATAAAGCTTCCATTGGTCTTTTGGCTTACCACTGCTCGAATTCGCTTTTTCAATGGCAAACGGCCAATGGCCAATGGCGGCACTATTAGTTCGTGGTTTCTATGAAGACACTCGGCATCGTCGGCGGCCTTGGGCCCGAGTCCACCATTGAGTATTACCGCTTCCTGTTGGCAGCCTACCGCGAGCGCCGGCCCGACGGCAGCTCTCCCTCCATCATCATCAACAGCCTGGACGTGCAGCGCGGGATCGCGCTCCTGAATGCCAACCAACTCGCCGAGCTCGCGGACTATCTCGCGCTCGGTGTAGAACGCCTGGTGCGGGCCGGCGCCGACTTCGCTCTCATCGCCGCCAACACGCCGCACATCGTTTTCGACCCGGTGCAACGTCGCTCGTCCATTCCACTGATCAGCATCGTCGAAGCCGCGCGCGACGAGGCGCAGCGCTTGCGGCTGACCAGGCTCGGTCTCCTGGGCACAGGCTTCACCATGCAAGGGCGCTTCTACCCCGACGTCTTTTCGTGCGCAGGCATTGAACTGGTTGTTCCCAGCAAAGAGGAGCAGGCCTTCATTCACGACAAGTACATCAACGAGCTTCTGGAGAACGTTTTTCTTCCCGCCACACGCGACGGATTGTTCACCATTGTGGAGGAAATGAAGAAGCGTGATGGTATTCAGGCCGTGATCCTCGCCGGCACCGAGCTGCCACTGATCTTGAGGGAAGTCGCCGACCGCGCCGGCATTCCATTTCTGGATACCACAAAGATTCACGTCGACCGCGCGGTCACCGAATTGCTTTCCTGATGCCTGACGCCTGAAGCCTATTGCGTTTCAATCTGCATCGTCTCGCCGATGCTCAGCGACTTGGGCGCGCCCGGCATCTCCGGCCCGGAATACGTTGCCGTGATCCGGAAGCTGGTTCCGCTCACGTCCGCCGAATAGCTGTACGGCCCGCGTCGCTCGGAAGGCAGCACCGTCCCTTTGGCGCGCAACTCGTCCAGGGGCAGGTACTTTCCTTCCAGCGCGAACTGCTGTTTTTCCGCGTTGGCGAATGCCAGCAGGTCGTTGCGCACGCCAGCGACATCAATCGCGGCTCGCGGATTCGACGCTCCCAGAGTCGAAGACGCCGTCTGCGCCTGCTTGGTGTACAGGTAAAACCCGATCGCCAGCGCGATCACCAGTGCGATCAGCCCGAGTATGCGTGTCATGGCAGCTCCGTGGGAGAATTCTAACGGGGCATCCGCGAGCGGCGCTTAGCTTTCCATGTACCCGGAACCGCGAACCAGCGCTAAGGGCGCAATTGTATCCGGAGGTCCGCCGCACGATGGGGTTCCGGTGGCGCCGGCGGCGCCTTGCGCTGCGCCGCCTCGACAAACAGGAGCAGCAGGATCGTGAACAGCACCGCCAGGATAAGCGCAAAAATCAGGCTGAACAGGTTCATGGCAGCGCCCCACCCGATCGCAGCACCAGGAAATTGTTGCCGATGCGCCACGCGCATACTTCCACCTTCCGACGTAACGCTGACGCCTGAAGCGCGCAGCCTCAAGCCTCTTGCTACCTCACCGTCAGCACCGGGCAGTGCGCGTCGCATACCACGCGATGCGCTGTGGACCACGGGAAATGCGCCGCTGCGAACACTGACTGTTGGTGAAGCCCCATCACAATCAGGCTGGCGTTCTGCTTTTCCGCGACGCGCACGATGATCGCGGCGGCAATTCCAACATCCACCACGACGTCGGTCTTCGTCCCGGCCGGCACCAGCTTTCGCAGTTGCGCTTGCGCCTCATCCACTTCCCGCTGCACAAACGTCGTTGCCCCAGATTCCGCGTCCGGGATGGCGCTGGCCAGCGCGTGCACCAGGGTCAATTCGGCGTGGTGCTGCTCCGCCAGTTTGTTCACGTAGGGCAGCGCGTGCAGCGATCCCGGCGAGAGGTCGGTGGCAAACACCACTCGCCGCAGACGTCCTTCGTGCAGACACGACGGCGCGACGTGCGGTCCCACGGTGACGACCGGGCACGGCGAGCGGCGGAAGACCTCTTCGGCCACCGAGCCCAGAATCAGTTTCGTCAGCCCTTCGCGACCGTGCGTCCCGATGACCACCACGTCGATACTGTGGTCCTTGATCACAGATTCCAGCACCGGCCACAGTTCGCCCTGCTCGAGCAGGGATGCATGTTCGATTCCGGCCAGCTCCGGCGTCGCCAGCGCCTCGCGCATGTGGGAGCAGGCTGCCTCGCCCTCTTGCGACAGCGGTCCGAAATCCAGCGGGATGGGGTACGTGGGCGCTGGCGGCAGCACGTGCGCCAGGAAGATTTTCCCTTTCTCCTCACGCGCCAGCGCGGCCGCATAACACAGCGCCGGTTCCGTGCAGCGCGAAAAATCGGTTGCTACAAGGATGGTTTTTAATGAAACCTGCGGTGGGGCGGTTACAGTTGCCATAGGACACCTCCTCAGCTATGGCACAAGAGGCACCCGATCTGCCATGGCAATCATTACACCTTTTGACCGCGGATTCAGTGATGTGCCGCGCGCCGCGACGATAGCTGTCCTGTTTCGGCACTCACCGAAATCCGATCCCCCGGCACTGGTTGTCACACCCCTATGCTTCTCACGGGTTGGCGAGATTAGGGTGGGGATTTTCTTCATCCGCTACCGTCGTGTACTCCGCCGCCAATAAAAATATCCCGGCAGCCCAATCGCCGATAGCACCAGGCACGACCAGGCCTCCTTGGGCCGCTCATACGTGGTGTTCACCAGCCAGCCGGCGATCAGCATCAGGTACACCGCCGGCATCCACGGATATCCCCAGCAGCGGTACGGACGCGGCATGCCGGGCCGCCTCCGGCGCAGCACGAACAGCGCCCCTACGGTCGCCACGTAGGAAAGGATCATGCCGAAGACCGTATAGGTAAACAACTGGTCGTAGGTGCCGCTCAGCGCGAAGACGCAGGCCAGTACGCCCTGCGCCGCCAACGCGAACGCCGGGGTCCGGTACTGTGGGTGGACGTTGCCCATGCGGCGGAAGAACAGGCCGTCGTGCGCGACCGCGTACGCCACGCGTGCACCCGCGAGCACGTTGCTCGAGGTGGCGCTGAAGCACGCCAGCGCGATTACCGCCGAAATCCAGTACGCCGCCGCCGGCGAAAACAGTGCCAGCGCCGCCGCTTGGCCCACCGCGTCCTCGCGCGCGATCTGCTCCACCGGCAGGGCGAACAGGTATGCCGCGTTCATCGTGCCGTACAGCAGCACGACCCCCACGATCCCCAGCACCAGCGAACGCGGGATGTTGCGCTCCGGGGCGCGAATCTCGCCCGCCATCCAGGCCACGTAGACCCAGCCTTCGTACGACCAGAAGACGGCGATGAACGCTACCCCCAGGGCCGCCATGAACGGATTCAGCCCGCCGGCGAAAGCTTCGTGCACTCCACCCAGGTTGAAATGCGACCACGAGCCCTTGCCGATGACAAACCCGAACCCCACGAACGCCGCGATCGCTACGTACTTCATCCACGTGGTCACGTTTTGCAGAATCACGCCACGCCGCACCCCGAGCGCGTTGATCCAGGTCAGAACCACGATCGCCGCCACCGCTACCAGGTCGCCGCGGGTCAGGTTCCATGCCGTTTGCACCACCTGGCCCGACTTCCATCCCAGTCCGGGCAGCGCAAGCACCGCGACGCCCGCCTCCAGCGGCCGCACCAGTTTCCCCAGATACACGGCGAACGCCACCGCGATGGTCGCAATCCCGCCGGTGTTGCCGGCCACGAACATCAGCCAACCGTAGAGGAACGCCGACAGGTCGCCATACGCTTCGCGCAGGTAAACATACTGGCCGCCGGCTTCGGGGAACATAGCGCCCAGCTCGGCAAAGACCAGCGCCGCCATCAGCGACAGCACGCCCCCGGCAACCCATACGCCGATAAACAGCGGCGCCGAGGGCAGCGCCGCCGCTACGTCCTTCGGCACCAGGAAAATGGCGCTGCCCACCACGCCGCCGATGACCAGCAGCACCGCGTCCCACAGCGACAGCCCGCGCACCAGGCCGGTGGATTCCCGCTTTGCGGATTGCACTGAGGTCTCGGCAGGCATTTGGAGGAAAACGCCTCTGCGACTGGGACCAGAAACTAGAAACTGGAAACTAGAAACTGGATAATGAGTCCCGGAGGTTATCCGCACATGGCCGACAGCGTCAAGGTGGAGCAGGTGGCGCCGGGCATCGAACGCGCGTACACGCTGCCCTCCGACTATTACACCGATCCCGCCTGCCTGCGCCGCGAATGTGAGCGCATCTTCTGGCGGACGTGGCAGTGTGTCGGCTGGCGCGAACAGGTGGCCAACCCCGGCGACTACTTCACCTTCGACCTTTGCGGTGAGCCGCTGCTCGTCACCCGCGACGCCGGCGGCGCAGTGCGCGGCTTCTATAACGTCTGCCGCCATCGCGCCGGCCCGGTCGCGGGAAACTGCGGATCGCGCAAAGTCTTCCGCTGCGGCTATCACGGCTGGACCTACTCGCTCGACGGACAACTGCTCAACGCGCCGGAGATGGAGGGGGTCTGCGATTTCTCCCACTCCGACTTTGCCCTGCGGCCGGTGCAGGCGGCGGAGTGGGAAGGCCTGGTGTTCGTCAATCTCGATCCGGCTGCCGAACCGCTCTTGACCTCACTCGGCAAGCTTCCATCGCAAGCCGCGAAGTTCGATTTCGCCCGCATGCGCTTCTACCAGCGCTATAACTACGTCATGGAGTGCAACTGGAAGGTCTACATCGACAATTTTCTGGAGGGCTACCATCTTCCCTCGGTGCACCCCAGCCTGAATCGCGAGCTCGACTACAGCCAGTACGTCACCACCACGTTTGCCCGCCATTCCATGCAGTCCTCGCCGATCCGCGGCCCGGAGAATGAGGCCAATGTCGCCCGGCGCTACGCGCAATCGCGCGGCGATCTCTCCGCCGAGTACTACTGGATTTTTCCCAACTGGATGCTGAACTGCTATCCCGACAACATGTCGCTCAACATCGTTCTGCCACTCGGTCACGACCGCTGCATCGCCATCTTCGCTTGGTTCTTTCCGCCCGAGGTATTGCAGACCGAAGCACCCGAAAGCACTTTTCGCTTCAGCAACGAAATCCAATTGGAGGACGGCCACATCTGCGAGACCGTGTACCGCAACTTGAAATCTCAGAGCTATTCCCGCGGCCGCTACAGCATCAAGCAGGAGCAGGGCGTGTACCACTTCCACCAGCTCTACGCCGCGGCGATGAATGGGTAGTTGGTGGCTGGTAGCCCGTAGGGTTTTTCCCGCGAGCTACCAGCTACCGACTGCCAGCTACCGACAATGAGAGCCGAAAACGTTATGCCTTCACTAACTCTCACCCCTATCGGAACCGTCCATAGCGAAATCCGCGAGCCGCGCGATGAAGTTTTCGGCGGCCTGACCGCGCGCATCGAACTCGACCCGGCTCGCTTCACGCCCGACTCGCTGAAGGGTCTCGATGAGTTCTCCCACGTCGAAGTTTTCTTCTACTTCCACCAGCTCGACGACTCGCAAATCGTTTACGCCACGCGCCACCCGCGCAATCGCCCGGACTGGCCCGAGGTTGGCATCTTCGCGCAGCGCGCCCGGGCGCGTCCCAGCCGCATCGGCTCCACCGTCTGCCGCCTCGTCTCCGTTGAAGGGCTCACCGTCACCGTCGAAGACCTGGACGCCATCGACGGCACCCCGGTGCTCGACATCAAGCCCTGGATGTCGGCGATGGGTCCGCGTGGCCCGGTGCGTGAGCCGGCCTGGGCACGCGAATTTTCCACCACCTATTGGCGCCCGGCAAAATAGGGCAACCCGGTTGGTTGGTTGACATCGAATCCAACGAACATGTCGCGACCTTTGCTTGTCCTGCTGATCGCACTCTGCCTCGGAATCCCCGCGCTGGCGCAGGACAATTACGAAATCCAGGTCTACGGCTCCGACACCGTCGAGCCCGGCGCTACCATGTTCGAAACCCACACCAATTTCGCGCCGTCCGGCCATCCGTCACAGGATGGGCTGCGTCCCACTGACCACGCCTGGCACGAGACCTTTGAAATCACCCACGGCTGGAACGACTGGTTCGAAACCGGTTTCTACATCTTTACCTACGCGCATTCCGGCTACGGTTGGGAGTATGTCGGCTCGCACATCCGCCCGCGCGTGCGCGCCCCGGAGAAATGGCACTGGCCGGTGGGCGTCAGTCTCTCCACCGAGTTCGGCTGGCAGCGCCGCATTATTTCCGTGGACACCTGGACACTGGAGCTGCGGCCCATCGTGGACAAGAAAATCGGGCCTTGGTATTTGGCTTTCAACCCAACCGTGGGCAAGTCATTCGTCGGCGCAAATTCCGATAAGGGCTTCGACTTTTCGCCCAACGCGAAGTTCAGCTATGACCTGACCAAGAAAGTCGCCGTCGGACTGGAGTACTATGGCTCGCTTGGTCCGATCGGCAATTTCGATTCGTTGTCCGAGCAGGAGCAGCAGATTTTTCCCACCGTGGATTTGAACCTGTCGCCAAACTGGGA
>JAIQFT010000063.1 GCA_020073185.1 Terriglobia bacterium | reverse complement strand
GCTTCGATAGACGCGGTAACCCGGCCACCCCAGAATCTTCGTCCACTCACTGTCGCTCATCCCGCCGAGCGTACCGCCAAACCGCTACTCTGGAATCCAGTAAATCCACGAGTTTTTCAGATTCCTGCGCAGAGCCGTAAAAACTTTTCTGCGGCACGCCGAGCAGGAGCCGATAGTAGCCAACAAGCGACGGCTTCGCTTCAAGCACGGCGGGAACCGGAAACAGGAATTCGTCGCGCAGTCCTGCCGCCGCAAGCGCCTTTTGCGCCCCCGGCGGTACGCACTTTCCAATTTGTTCCTTAACTACGGTCTGCTCTAGTTGGCCAAGCGCATCCGTTAGCGCGTCCATGAACCACCGCTTACGCGCGCCAAGCAGCAACTGATAAAACTGCACTTGCCGCGCGGGGCCGGGCGGATTCAGCGCGACGACTTCACGAACTTTCGTATGCTTTGCCTTCGCAGTCACAGGCTGCCGCGCTACTCACATTTCATGGACCTACGGAATATCAGCCAATAGCAGTGCTGCCGCCTGCTGTGGTGGGCAGTCTTCCATTTTGGGTCGATGATCGGCCCTTTGCGAATTTTTACGATGCAATCGCACGGCAGGAAACCAACCTCGCGCGCCGCGTTGATTAGCTCAAGGTGCGCCCACTGATAGCGGTGATGGTGCACGTAATCGGTTATCTTGCAAAACAGCACGCCTTCGTCCTTCAGCACACGGTAGGCTTCGCGCAGGAATGGCGGGAATGTGTGTGTAAACGTGTAATGGTTTTCTTTCGACGAGCGCACCACTAAGCCGAACCGCGTATTGAAATCCTTTTTGTTGTCCTTGCCCTGATTCGGAATGTGCGGTGGGTCATAGACCACGACGTCGAAAGCGCCATCCCCGAACGGCATCTTGGTGTTGTCCGCCACCAAATCCGGCTTGTGGCGCGGGTCAATATCAATGCCGAAGACTGGCCGCGTGCTGCCTCTCCAAAACCGACCGCCGTTTACAGTGGCGTCCAGAATCTGTTTTGGTGTACCACGGGGATAAAATTGCAGCAAGCGTTCGAGAAGCTCTGCATCTTCGCCGTACCAAACAGATGGCAAGGGATCGTAGCGCGGGTGCTCTTGTGTCTTGCCCTCGATCGGCTTCTCTGCGCGCGGGGCTTGAAACACAGTGTCCATCTGACCCTGCATGCCCTCTTGTACACTCTTGATGGCTATCCCCACACTGTGAATTCTTTGAAAAAGTGGTGCTGTACTGTGGATTTCTCGTTCCATCGAGTCTGATCGTACCGCAAGACACGAAGAAAAAGCGAATATAATCAGCTCGCGTAATGCCCTGAGTAACCGTATTTTGGGTCGAATTCCAATTTGGTATGTGGCGGGTTCACCCCCTCCAACTTGCTATGCTTAGAATTGGGACCATGCCGCTCCTGCCCGCCGCGCCCGCAAGTACTGCGTCTTCCACGAGGCCGCCCACGCCATGCGCCCCGACTACGCCGTCCGCCTCCTCCAACTCGGCCTCTTCCAGGTCACGCGGGCGCTCGACGACCACGCCCTCGTGCCGCCCTTAAGCTCCACGCCCTGCAGATCGCCGCCTCCAACCTCAATCGCCTGCACCAGGAAACTCAGGACCTCACCAAAACCGACGACCTCGCTGACCAGAAATCCATGCTGAAGGCGATGCTCGAACAATTGCAATGCCCCGAAGAAGACACTGAACAGCCATCCGCGCCCACCTTGACAATCCAGTCCTGTGCCGCCGAGGACAATCCAATCGAAGCAGACGCCACATTGGTTCGCCCCAACACCGGACTACGGACTACCGGCTACGGACTACCCGCCCGTCACCACCAACTCCCGGTGGTTACTGAAACTGAAACTGTTTTGACGGAGGCTTTTAGAAAAACCGGAACCTTGTCTTCTTTTCTACCGGCAGCAGCGGCGCCATGCGGTCGCTGCATCCCGGGCACATGCCATTTTCTTTCAGGTCAATCCACTCCACGGCGTGCGAGGCGGCCATGGCGCAGCGGTAGTCATCGCAATGGCGCAGGTCAAGGGTGTGTCCGAGTTCGTGCACGGCTTCTTTCATCAGGCGCTGGCGCGATAAATGTTCATCCGCAGGCAGGCCGTAAAACTCCTGCTGCAAACGATGGGTGGAGACGACGGCCGCCGGGCCGCCCATCTGCGCTTCGCCGAAAACAAAGGTGAGAATCGGAATATAGAGATCGTGGCCGGTTACGCCCAGCAGGCGCCAGCACTCCGCGCCAAGGAATCCGTGCATGCGGGCGAGCAGTTCGGTGGAATGATATTGCTGGCGCTCGGCGTGGTAGGCGAACTGGGGATCGAGTCCGGGCTGCAGGATGTCCCAGGCGACATGGAACTGCTGCGCGATCCGGGGCCCGACCTGCTCGAGCGCGCGCAGATCGATATCCCCGATCGGCAGCAACTGCAGCAGCTTCATTTTTCCGCGCCGGCCGTGGCCGCCAACCCGTTCCTGCTCCAGCCATATTTCTTGAGCTTGTTGTGCAGGGTGACGCGATCAATGTCCAAAACCTCGGCGGTGCGCGTCTGGTTGCCGCCGCACTCCTGGAGCACGTGCAGGATGTGCGCCTTCTCGATGTCCTCCAGCGTCTTGCCCTCGGCGCCGTTGGCGGTACGCGGCTTGAGAATGAAGTCCTGCTCGCGCAGTTCCGGCTCCTGCGCCACCACCATGGCGCGCTCGACGGCGTTTTCCAGTTCGCGCACGTTGCCCGGCCAGGCGTACTGCTGGAGCTGGTACATGGCGGAGGGCGCGACGCGCGTGATGCGCTTGTTCATGGCCTGCGAGAACTTGTGTACGAAATGTTCCACCAGCAGCGGTATGTCTTCCTTGCGGTTGCGCAGCGGCGGCAGTTCGATGCGGAAAACATTGAGGCGATAGAAAAGGTCGGGGCGGAAGGCGCCCTCCTCGATCAACTGCTCCAGGTTTTTATTGGTCGCCGCGATGCAGCGAAAGTCCACCTTGATGGGCTGGTTGCCGCCAACGCGCACGATCTCGCGCTCCTGCAATACGCGCAGCAGGTCGGTCTGGGTCTTGAGGCTGATGTCGCCGATCTCATCGAGAAACACGGTGCCGCCCTCGGCGATTTCGAACTTGCCCTTCTTGCGGTATTGCGCGCCGGTGAAGGCGCCCTTTTCGTGGCCGAAGAGTTCGCTTTCCAGCAGGCTTTCGGTCAAGGCGCCGCAGTGAATGGCGACCATGGGCTGAAACTTGCGCGGGCTGCCGCCGTGAATCGCTCGCGCGACGATTTCTTTCCCGGTCCCGCTTTCGCCGGTGATGAGCACGGTGGCATCGGTGGGCGCGACGGTCTCGATGGCGTCAAACACCTTCTGCATCGCACTGCCTTGCCCGACCAGGTCCGGCGGGCGCTGCACTTCGGCGACGGTCTCGCGCAGGCGCACGTTTTCCTGCTGCACCTTGCGATGGGAAAGCGCTTTCTGCACCGTGTGGGCGATGTCGTCGGGATCGAGCGGTTTGGTGACGTAGTCGTAGGCGCCATTCTTCAGCGCCGCTACCGCCGTCTCCACCGAGGCGTAGCCGGTCATAATGATGACGATCAGCTCAGGGTCAATTTCCCGCAGACGGCGCTGCAACTCGATGCCGTCGGTACCGCGCATCTTGATGTCCACCAGCGCCAGGTCCCAACGGCTTTCGGCCATGAGGGCAAGCGCGTCCTGCGCGCCCTCGGCGGCGCCGATGTCGTAGCCTTCCTCGCGGAACCATTTGCCCAGCGAGTCGCGCACGCTGAACTCGTCGTCCACGATCAGCAGTTTGCCCTTGCTTGCTTCCAAAATGTCACCTCTTCAGCGACGGATCCGAATGGCCCGCCTCTTGCGCCGTGCCAGCCTCGCTGGGCGTGGTCTGGCCGCCAACCGCATCCACCGGCAAGAAAATGTAAAAGGTCGTACCGCGCCCCGGCTGCGATTCCACCTCGATGACCCCGCCGTGGCGCTCGACAATGGTCTTGCTGATTGCCAGCCCAAGGCCCACTCCCTTGCCGGTTTCCTTGGTAGTGAGAAAGGGCTCGAACAAGCGCGGCAGCAGGTCGGGCGGAATGCCGACGCCGTCGTCGCGTACCTGGACCTCGATTTGCCGGCTCTGGGGCAGGGAACGAGTGCGCACCATGAGGATGCCGCCGCGGGGCATGGCGTCGATGGCGTTCATGACCAGCGCCAGCAACACCTGCTCCACCTGGTTCGGATCGCAATGCAGGGTGGGCAGGTCCTGCGCCAATTCGAGCTGCAACTGCACGTTACCGAGGTCGAGCTGGTGCTGGACCAGGCGGATACTGCGGTCCACCAGTTGGTTGACGTCGGCCCACTCCAGGTTCATCGGCGCGGTGCGGGAAAACATGAGCAGGTTTTTGACCAGGTCGCCGCAGCGCTTGCTTTCCGATTCGACCAAGTCGAGGCACTCGCGGATCTCGGTGCGCTTCTGCTCGTTACCCTCGACCTTCTGCACCCATTTCTTGAGCAGCTTGGCGTAGGTCAGGATGCCGGAGAGCGGGTTGTTGATTTCGTGCGCCACCACCGCGGCCATCTTGCCGATGGACGCCATCTTTTCCACCTGTACGACGTGCTCGTGGGCGCGCTTCAGCTCGTTGGTCTTGTCCTCGACGCGCGTCTCCAGGGTACGCGCCCAGGAGGTGATCTCCTCGTTGGCGGCGCGCAGCTGCAGGCTCATGATGTTGAAGGAATGCGCGAGGTCTCCGAGTTCGTCGGAGGACTCAACGGCGATCTGGTAGCCGAGGTCGCCGCGCGCTAACTCTTCCGTGCCGCGTTTCAGGATCTGCACCGGACGATGCACGAGCCGTAGCACGAACACCCCCGTCAGCACCGAGATCAGGATCACCGCCAGCACCGTGTAAACCAGCATCATGCGCGTGCTTTCGGCGAGGCTGGCGTCGGCCTTGGCAAGCGAGAGGTTGGCATCGAGCACGCCGAGAATTTTCTGGCTCGGCGGATGCGCATGGCAGGCAGCGTTGGAGCACGCGGGCTCGTTCTCAATGGGGTTGATGATGCCCAGCACGCGTCCCGAGCCGTTGGCGCGATAAATGCGGAAACGGTCGGGACGGTTCAGCTTGGCGAGCGGCTGCGCCTGCGCGTGGCAGGCGTAGCAGGCTTCCGCGCGCTTATCGACCGAGTGATTGACCTCGCTGGGATTGGTGGAGAACCCGATCTTCCCCTCCTTGTCGAAGATGCGGATTTTCACGATCCCAGGCTCGCGTGCCATGGTCGTGATGGTCTGGTAGAGGGCCTCGCGATCGTTGCGCAACATGTAATACGAAGTGCTGCGCCTGATCACGTCGCTCACCCGCTCGGCGCTGGTGAGCGTGGCCGCCTCCAGGTGCTGGCGATGGAGGCGGATGTTGGCGTAGCCGAGCAGCGCAAAGATGACCACCATCGCCGCAAAAATCAGGGCGATGAGTTTGGCACTCAGGCTGCGGCCATGGCGTTTCCACTCCGCATCCGGGTCCGGGGAATCAGGCGGGGACCCAGACTTCGGGTCCCACCCGAGTCGAGAGTCCGTCGTCGGTCGTCGACCGTCTTCAGTCGGCATTCTGCATCACCACCACCGGCGCAGCCGCCTTTTGTGCGGCCGGGTCCGGTTCCGCTGCAGGCTCCTCCGGGAAAATTGGCAGGTACTTGGCGGCCATGCCGAAGATGGCGAATCCGGCGCCGACCATCGCCGCCGTCACCGCCACCTCCGTCCACCTTGGGACGTAGCGCACTCCGGCGGATGCCTCCATGCCGGTGACCGCCACGTTCAGGCGGTTGGTCACAAAGCCGAGCAGCGTGATCACCGACGCCAGGTACAGGCCGCCCGGCGTTTCGCGAACCTTGCGGAACGACAGCAGGACGATCGGGATCACCAACGCCAGCGCGATTTCCAGCAGGAAGAGATTGCGCTCGTAGCCGGCGACCAGCACCTGCTTGAGCACGCCGCGGTGGATGAGGTCCTCCACCCGCAGCACCGAGTAGACGATCAGCACCACCATCAGCGCGCGGCCCAGGTCCTTCAGAATGTGAAGCTCCAGTTGACGCCCGAAATGTTTGGCGCTCATGGAGGATTCGAAGATCGTCATCGCCAGCCCGACCGCGATCGCCGACAGGAAGAAGAAGGCCGGCAGCAGCGGCGTGTACCAGAACGGGTGCAGCTTGGTGGGCACGATCAGGTACACCGAGCCCAGCGAGGACTGGTGCAGGGTGGAGAAAATCACGCCCGCAATGACGATGGGGATCAATGCCTTGCGGATGTACTTGAGCGGCTTCTGCAGATTGAAGCGCTCCAGCACGATCGGCGAAAACTCCAGCGCCAGCACGGTGGTGTAGCACATCACACACCAGCCTACCTCGAACATGACCGAGTGCGGGTTCCACATGATGAGCGGGTGCCAGATGTTGTAGGGGCGGCCCAGATCCACCAACAGGGCGACCGAAACCAGCATGTAGCCCAGAAAGGCGGTGAGCACGGTCGGGCGCACGATCGGGTGCAGCCGCTTGATGTTGAAGATGTGCACCGCGCCGGTGAGGGTGAAGCCGCCGGCAGCCAGCATCACGCCGCAGAGCACGTCGAAGCCGACCCAGATGCCCCAGGGGAACTGGTCGGTCAGATTGGTCGAGGGCCCGAGGCCGAGGACGAAGCGGTACACCGTGGCGTACGCGCCGGCGGCCAGCACGAAATATAGCACCAGCTTCCAGAAGCTGAACCACTTAATGCTCGGCATTTTCATTTCGTGCCCCCTTTCTTCTCTCCGCCTTCCGCTTTGGCGACTTCCTCGCGGCGATGCGTGATCCACCAGATCCCGCCCAGCATCGAGCCCCAGAGGGGAACGAAGTCGGGAATGCGGGACTGCACGGCAAAAGTCCGGTTGGGCAGCGGGTCGGTCGGGAAATCGGTGCGATAGCCGAACTCCTCGAAGGAAACGCTGGAAAGCAGCAGCACGCTGGTGCCGCCTACTTCGTTTTCGCCGTAGATGTGGTCCACGTACTTGCCCGGGTTGTCGCGCAGGCGCTGGCGCGCTTCGGCCAGCAATTCGCCACGCTCGCCGAACTTGGTAGCGCCGGTAGGACAAGCTTCGGCGCATGCCGTCTGCTGGCCGGACAACACGCGGTCGGAGCACATGGTGCACTTCTGTACCTTGGGGTTGACGCTGTTCCACTCGTAACGGGGAACACCGAAGGGGCACGCCAGCATGCAGTAGCGGCAGCCCATGCAGCGGCTGGCCTCGTAGATCACGGGGCCGGCGGAGGTCTTGCGCAGCGCCGCCACCGGGCACACCGAGGCGCACGCGGGATCGTTGCAGTTCATGCACAGGCGGCGCATGAACTTATCGTCCTTGGCGAGCACGACGGTGAACTTATGCTCCGACTGCCGCGTCTCGGCGGCCACTTTGTCGTCATAGGGAAGCTTGTTTTTATCGGCGCACGCCTGCTCGCACTGCTTGCAGCCGATGCACAACGTGGCGTCATATAAAAGTGCCTTGCTCATGAAATTCTCCGGGAAAGGATCGACATGCTGGAGCGGGTTCGCCGGCTGACGCGGAGGATGAGCCCCGCCTTGGCGGCGAAATCGGAGGAATGAATGTGGGAGTGAATGTAAAACCGCGGGAAGGGTGATTGTGGAACGAACGTTCGGATGATTGCAGAACGGGGGACCAGGTTTGGCAACTGGCCCCTCGCCTCTGGCTCGGGCCCTTTTGTCGCGGCCGCAACCTCGGGGTTGCGGGTCAGCCGTGATGCGGCTGAACTTTTCACGCCACCTTCGGTTCTGCCGGGTGGTTACCGGCCATCCATGCGCAGCAGGTTCGCCGCTGGGTCCTTTGCTTCTACTTCAAGGTTGCCAGGTAATCGCCAATGGCCTTGGTCTGCGCTTCATTGAGGGACTTCTTCGCCGCAGCGTGCTTGGGGTTCTCCTTCGCCATCGCTTTGGTCACGTCGGCCGCCGTCTTGCCCTTCACCGCCGGGGCCTTCATGGCGGGCTTACCGGCCGCATCCGGTCCATGGCACATCGCACACTTCGCCTTGTACAGCGCCGCGCCGTCTTCCGCCGCCCACGACAGGTTCGGCAGGGCGATGAACAGCACGATGGCGATCGCCAGCACCAGAATCGTCAGTTTGTACGTCTTCATTATTGCCAGTCTCCTTGGAGTCGGTCTCACAACATTCAGGATCGCTGTCCTTTACAGATGAAATTTTCAGCCCTTACCAAGTGGCCAGACTGTGACCCCGCTCACAGGTGAGCGTGATATGTGTTGAGTTCTTCAACACTCTAGATGCCGGACGTAAGAAAGCAAAGCGATTGTAGCGGTATTCAACGGACGGTGGAGGCGATGAGGTTTTGTGCAGTCGCTGCCTTTGTGTTGCGGAATTCAGCGGCGCGGTCAGCCGGTCAGCCGATCAGATCTGCCGATTGTCTTCACAGCTGGCAATGATCTGCTTCCACAATTCATCCCGTCCGACACTGGTGCGCGCGGAAAACGGGGTAATGCGCCCCCCCTGGAAGTCGTTGTGCAGCCGCTGCAGAGCACGGGTGAGGGTGTTGCCTGACTGCCGGTCCGCCTTGGTGGCCACGATGACATGAGGCCGGCCGACATGCTGCAGCCATTCCACCAGTTGCTTATCGCTGTGCTGTGTCGGCACGTTGGCGTCCACCAGCACAACGCACAGTGCCAGCGCCTCGCGTGTTTTCAGGTAGGGTTCGATGAACTTGGGCCACTCGGCGGTCTGCTCGCGCGGCAGCTTGGCATAGCCATAGCCCGGGAGATCTGCGAACACCCACTCGGCATGCGGCTTGCCCGGCCGGCGCACTTCAAAAAAATTGATGGTGCGGGTGCGCCCCGGGGTGGAGCTGGTGTGCGCCATTTTTTCGCCGAGCAGGGAATTAATCAGGCTGGACTTCCCGACGTTGGAACGCCCCAGGAATGCGATCTCCGGCGGGCCGAGAGGCGGGAAGTGTGCTGCATCGGCCGCAGAGCGCAGGAATTTGGCGTTCACCTTCATCGCGACAGTTTCCAGTTTCTGGTGGCCAGTGCAAGTAGCGACTTTGGGTGCCATTTACAGCGGACGAGGGCCTATTGGTGCGCTGCCGGCTGGTCGCCCGTAGCCGTGGGCAACGGCAGCGTGGCAGCGTCCTCGGCCTCTTCCTCGACCTTGGGCAATGGCTTTTCCAGCGCGATGCGTAGCACGTCGTCCATGGTGTCCACAAAGTGCAGCTTCATCACATTGCGCAGGTTTTCTGGGATGTCGGGCAGGTCTTTCTCATTGTCCTTGGGCAGAATGGCTTCCATGATCCCAACACGGTGTGCGGCCAGCAGTTTTTCCTTCAACCCACCGATAGCCAGCACCTTGCCGCGCAGCGTGATCTCGCCGGTCATGGCGATGTCGCGCCGCACCGAGATTCGGCTCAGCGCACTGGCAATGGCGGTGGCGATGGTGATCCCGGCTGACGGGCCATCTTTCGGGATCGCGCCTTCGGGCACGTGCACGTGGATATCGATGTTGCGATAGAAGTCCCGCGGAAGCCCCAAATGGTGCGAGCGCGAGCGCACGTAGCTCATCGCCGCCTGCCCCGACTCCTGCATCACATCGCCCAGCTTGCCGGTGAGCAGCAGCTTGCCTTTGCCGTCCACCACGGTGGCCTCGGTCGCTAGGATTGATCCGCCGACCTCGGTCCACGCCAAGCCGGTGACCAGCCCAACCTCGCTGCGTTCGTGCGCCAGCGTATCGCGGAACTTGGTAACACCGAGGTACTCGCCCACGTTGTCGCCACTGACGGTGATGGTGAAATTCTTGTCCTTGACTACCCGGCGCGCGACCTTGCGACAGACGTTACCGATCTCGCGCTCCAAGTTGCGGACGCCCGCCTCGCGCGTGTAGCTGCGGATCATTGTGGTGATGGCGTCGTCGGTGAAAATGCAGGCCTGGTCGGTCAAGCCGGCCTGGCCGCGCTGCTTGCGCACCAGAAACTGCTTGGCGATCTCGATCTTTTCGTCCTCCGTGTAGCCGTGCAGGCGAAGCACTTCCATGCGGTCCAGCAGCGCCGGCGGAACGGTGTGCAGCACGTTGGCGGTGGCGATGAAGAACACCTGCGACAGGTCGTATTCCACGTCGAGGTAGTGGTCTACGAACATGTAATTCTGTTCCGGGTCGAGGACTTCGAGCAGGGCGGCCGAGGGGTCGCCGCGGAAGTCCATGGACATCTTCTCGACTTCATCCAGCATGACCACCGGGTTCTTGGTCCCGGCCTTCTTCATCATCTGGATAATCTGTCCCGGCAGGGCGCCGATGTAGGTGCGGCGATGGCCCCTGATTTCGGCCTCGTCGCGCACTCCGCCCAGCGACATGCGGACGAACTTGCGCCCCGTGGCCTTGGCAATGGACATGCCCAGCGAAGTCTTGCCCACTCCCGGCGGCCCGACGAAGCACAGGATCGAGCCCTTGGGGTTTTTCACCAACTGGCGCACGGCGAGAAACTCCAGGATGCGCTCCTTGATTTTCTCCAGCCCATAATGATCTTCGTTCAAAACCTTTTCCGCGCGCTCGATGTTGCGGATTTCCTTGGACCGCTTCTTCCACGGCACCGCCAGCAACCAATCCAGGTAATTGCGCGAGACCGTGGACTCGGCCGACATCGGCGGCATGGCCTCCAGCTTCTTCAGCTCCTGCATCGCCTTGTCGTGCACGTCCTTGGGCATGCCGGCGGCGTCGATCTTCTTCTTGAGCTCGTCCCACTCGCTCTTCTCACCGCGGCCCAGCTCTTTCTGGATGGCCTTGATCTTTTCGTTGAGGTAGTACTCTTTCTGCGCGCGTTCCATCTGCCGCTTCACCCGCGACTGGATGGTGCGGTCCATGTTGAGCTTCTCGATTTCGATCTCCAGCACGTCGGCAATCCGCGTCAGGCGCTCGGCGGGATCGAAAATCTCCAGCAGTTCCTGCTTCTCTTCAATGGAAAGCTGCAGGTTGGCCGCGATGGTGTCGGTCAGCTTGGCCGGATCCTCCATGCGCACGGCGGCGATCATGGTCTCGTAGTTCAGCGACTGGCAGAGCTTGACGTACTGTTCAAACAAAGTGGTGACCCGCTGCATCGCAGTTTCCAGCGTGGGTGAGGGCTCGATCGCGTACTTGGCGGTGCGGATGGTGGCCTCGAGATAGCCGACCGCATCGGCGACCTGCAGAATCTTGCCGCGCTCCAGCCCCTCGACCAGCACCTTGATGTTGCCGTCGGGTAGCTTGAGTGACTGCACGATGTTGACCACCGTGCCCACCTGGTAGAGCTCGTTGGGCTTGGGCTCGTCCACGCTGGCGTCATGCTGCGTCGCCAGAAAGATCTTCTTGTCCGCCGCCAGCGCCTCTTCCAGGGCGCGCACGCTGGATTCTCGTCCGACAACGAACGGGGTCATCATGAAGGGGAAGATCACGACGTCCCGTATGGGCATCATGGGCAGCTTGCGCGTCTCGAACTTTTCCTTGGTCTGGTTCACCTGGTCCGCCTCGTCTTAGTTCCCGCGCTCAAAAACACCGACACCTACTCGCCAGCCCTAAAGCGCGATAGATTTTCATTATAAACGGTCGGACGGTTACACCGGTTGCTGAGAAGAGTTCTCCGTGGATTTAGTTCCGTCGCCGGTTGCATCCACCGGGTATGGGTGGTGAGCGCCCTCATTTAAGTCCGCTGACCACGTACAGTTGCGAGATGGACGGCATGTACGAATAGGCGTAGTACTTCAGGTCCGGGGTGACGACGAGCGAAAAATCCGGCGCCAGCCCGGTGCGGTCCGACGGCGCAAGCTGCTTCCACAGCGATCGTTTTCCCGTCGTCACATCCACCAGGTACACGGCCAACGGCCACTGTCCACGGCGCGCCACCAGCAGCCTGCCGCCGCCGGCGAAGCGCACCGGCAGCTCTCCTTTCTCGGCTCCGCGCAGCTCACCCAGATCTTTGCCGGTGGCTTCAAAAAGATGGATCTTGTCTGCCGCTGCAGGGATCGCAGCAGTGCGATCGCCGCCGGCGGTGATGGCAAACTGCCGGTCCGCAAGCGCCGGCGTGACCGCCCGCAAAGCGTTACCCCGGGGGCTCTGCAAATAAACCTTAAGGTCCCCCCCGGGCTTGACGCCCACGAACGCGAAGATGCCGCCGTTCGCCGACCACCAGCTGTTTGCCACCGGCTGCGTGGCCACGAAATCGCCTTTCGGAATTTCCACCGGCTGCCCCGCGCCTGTGGGGAGCAAAGTCAGGCTGCCGTCCAGCGCTTCCGCCAATGCCCATTTCCCGTCCGGCGAGAGCGATACCGCCCAGCCGGATCCCAGGCGCGCCGCCGGCGAACCATCGGTTCGCCGCAAGTAAACGTTGAATGAGGCCGAGCCGGTTTCGGTAAACAAGAACGAACGCCCATCCGGCGAGAGGTCGTTGGGGTCGGTACCGTCGAGCCAGGCATAAGGATGTTCCACCGCATCGCCGGCGAACACTCCGGCCAAGTGGCTGGTCCAGTCCTCGGTCGAAAGTAGGACCCGCCCATCGGCGGCGATGTCGTGCAGCCGTATGGTGGTCCCGAATTCCGATACTTTTCGCACCCGCCCGCGGAGGCTGACCGCGTACAGCGCCGTTGACCACCCCGTTGCGGTGGTGGAGGCCCCGTACCAGATTTCATTCCCCGATGGCGACCACGCCAGACCTTCCACGCTGGCGTATACCGGCGTAAGGCGCTTGATCGTGCCGCCCTCGTCCACCACCGCGATTCCGCCGAAATCGCTGCTCTGGTTGTTGTAGTCCACGATCGCGACACGCTTGCCGTCAGGCGCGATCCGGGGGTAGCCGATCATCCCTGCCGTGCTGTACAGCACGTGTCCGGCGGGGTACTCGAGACGGAACTTGCCCGCGCGGTCGTTAACCACAACCGCGAGCTTCGTTCCGTCGCTCGACCAATCGGCGAACCTGACGTTCTCCAGCAGTTCGCGTGGTGCGCCGCCGGCCATCGGGACTTCGGCCAGAGTGCCTTCGCAAAACGCAAACAACAGCTTGCTGCAGTTCACCACCATGGCGATCCTGCCGGTACTGGAGACCGCACTCAATGCTCCGGGCGGAAGTCCCAGCGCTCGGAATTCCGGGCTGCCGATCTGGCTGGTTTGTATCTGCAGAGGGTCGGTTTCCCATGCCGCGCCGTAGACGACCGTCTTGCCATCGGGCGCGAAGCGCGCCCCGAAAATCGTGCCGCGGCGGTAGGTGATCTGTTGGAACGTGGCCACCGTACCGGGTGCAAGACGCGAATCGACGATAGAAACAACTGCTGCAAATACAATTAGTACCGCAATAATACTCAAGTAACGCTTCCATGACTTGTCGGGCCCGACGGGCGCCATCGGCTGGCTGTCGCTGCCACTCACCGCCTCCAGCGCAAAACCGAGGTCCTTGGCTGACTGGAAGCGCTGCTGCGGGTTTTTCTCTATGCAGCGCCGCACCACGCGCTCGACGGATCGCGAAACCAGCGGCGGCAATTCCGGCGCCTCGGCGTTCAGGACCGCGTGCATTACCTCGACAGCCGTCTCGCCGGGGAAGGCGCGCCGGCCGGCCAGCATCTCGTACAAAACCGCGCCGGCGTTGAAGATGTCGGCGCGCGCGTCCACCTCCTGGCCGCGCACTTGCTCCGGCGACATGTAGCCGGCGGTGCCTAGCACTGTGCCGGGCTGCGTCAGCGAAGCGGAAACCGTGACAGAGTCCACCGCGGCAGAAGCGGCGGGCTTCTGCTTGGCCAAGCCAAAGTCCAGGATCTTCACCCGCTCGTCCCTGCCGACAAAAATGTTTTCCGGCTTGAGGTCGCGATGCACGATGCCCTTGTCGTGCGCCGCCGCCAGCCCGTTGGCAATCTGGATGGCGTACTCGATCGCCTGCCGCTGCGGCAGCGCGCCGCGTTGCATGACGCCGCGCAGGGTCTGGCCTTCGAGCAGTTCGGTGACCATGTACTTCGTGCCGCCCTGCTCACCGATGTCGTACACCGCGAGAATGTTGGGATGGTTCAGCGCCGCCACCGCGCGCGCTTCCTGCTCGAAGCGGCTCATGCGGACGGGATCATCGGCAACAGCGCTCGGCAGGACCTTGATCGCAACCTCACGCCCCAGACGCGGGTCGCGCGCGCGATACACCTCGCCCATGCCGCCTGCTCCAAGCGTGCCGCTGATTTCATACGGTCCCAGTTTTGTGCCGGAAGGTAAGCCCATCGTGTCCCGTGAGAGCGGATTGTAGACGGAATCGAGCCGTGGCGGGAAGTACAAGGGATCGCTGCGGTTCAGCCCGTTATCCTGACTTCCAACGCGCCCGTGTTGTTAGGCATGATGCGCAGCGCGTAGAGCAGTGCGCCCAGCGCCATGAACGGCAGGAACATCCAGTATTTTCGCCGCACCATGGCCAGCACGCGGCCGCGCTCGGCGGGATCGGACAGGAATCGCGCCTTGCCTTCGAAGGTCTCGCTGCCGACCTTCAAGATCACCAGCGGCGTCTTCTGCACGTTCTTCACCCAGTTCCGATTCCGGTTGGCGGTGGCGAGCCAGATCTTTTCGCCATCAACGATGAACCATATCGTGACCTGGTAAGGCTGGCCGGTTTTGCGGCCGTAATGGGTGAGCCGCAACGTCTGCCGGCCGGCGATCTTCTGCAACCGATCTGCCAGCGCGCTCGCCACGAAAGACTCCTTTCCTTTTGTTGTCCACATTGTAATAGTCAATGCGGCCTCGCTTCGCCTCATCTAAACTACCCTGTGGTGCGCGCCGGGCCTGCATGGAAACCCGTACTGGTACAACTCGCAGGGCATGGCTGCTGGCGGCCGCTATCGTGTTTGCCGCGGCATCGGTGCTCTACAGTGCCGCCTGGATGTACTACATGCGCCAGGCGCCGCCGCAAGCGTCCGTCGAGTTGGGCTTTGAGAATGATTACCGTCGCGATCCCGGCTGTGACCTGATTACCTCGGTTGTGCCCGGAAGCCCCGCCGAGAGCGCCGGCCTGAAGCCGAACGATTGCATTGTGGCGGTCAATGGCAGCAGCCTGTCAGCTTCGCGCGAACCGGAGACGGCAGTCTGGCTGGCGTCGCGGCCCGGCGATACGGTTGAATTGACCGTTCAACGCCCCGGCGAACCGCGTCCGCGTGTGCTGCACGGCACCTTTCGGGCACGCGTAGGTTCCCGACCCACCAGCTACCTGCGCCTGGTTTCCTGGCTGGACCAGATTACCTCCTCGTTCCCGGTTTTCTTCCTGGTGGTCTTCCTGCCCGTGCTGTTCATGCGTCTGGAGGACCGCAACGCCTGGCTGCTGGCGCTGTTGTTCAGCGCTTTTGTGGGGGCGCCGAGCGTGCCCGACATGGTAAGCATCCCGGCGCTGCTGCGCAGCTACATGTACGCGTACCGAGCCATCTTCGACGCCTTGATCGGCGCCATGTTCTACCTGTTTTTTGCCGTATTTCCGGCGCGGTCGCCGATTGATCGCCGTTTACCCTGGTTGAAATGGGCATTGCTCGTTCCCGCGGTCGTGATTGGCATCGAGGGGGTGCGCTACGGTGACCCGCGCGTCCCGGCCTTCATTGCCAACCTGCTGGGAGAACGGGGCGCCAACAGCGCCCGCCTGGTTTATCTGTACGCATCCGTTGTTCTGGGCTTGATTGCGCTGGCCGCCACCGCCCGCTCAGAACCCAGCCCGGAAGTCCGGCGCAAGATACGCGTCCTGCTGTGGGGGGCGGTGGTGGGCATCGCGCCCGCGCTGATCGTCAGAAGCGCACAGGACTTCGCCCGCTGGCAGCCTCCATTTTGGTTGAACTTGGCGTACACGCTGGTGTTGTTCCTGTTTCCCCTCTCTTTTGTCTACGCTGTCGTCAAGCACCGCGTGCTCGATATCCCCGTGCTGTTGAAACGCAGCGCGCGTTACCTGGTGGTCGAGCGCGGTTTCGTCGTGCTGCTGGTCGCATTCGCGGTGACAGCGACCATCCTGCTGGCCAATGCCTTTTCCGCGCGCTTTGCTGGCGGCGCGAAGGCTGCCATCCCCGTCGGCGCGACTTTCGGCGTGCTGCTGATCTCCGCCGGCACCGAGGTCCATCGCCGCGTCCGCAAGCGCCTCGATCATGCTTTTTTCCGCAACGCCTACGACGCGCAGCAGATCCTCGAAGAGCTTGCTGTCCGTACCCTGGCGGTCACCAATCGCCAGGACCTGGCCGCATTGCTCGAGCGCCACATGCGCGACGCGCTCCATCCGCAGTCGCTCGCCGTGTACCTGCAGATGCCCGATCGCCGCATGGTCGCGCACGCGGGTGCCGCCGCCCGCGAGATCGCGCCGGAGATTGCGCACCTGGCGTCGTCCGACGACAGCACGCAACCGATCGATCTTGAACCGGACACGCCCGGCGCCGATTCGCTGGGGGTGCCGCGCGCCGAATGTCTGGTGCCCATCCGCGGCTCCGCTGCCGGCGATCTGCAAGGGCTGGCGGTTCTCGGCCCCAGGCTTTCCGAGGAACCATATTCCAGCAGCGACAAGCGTCTGCTCGCCTCGGTGGCGACGCAGGCCGGCATCGCCATGCGCAGCATCGCCATGGCCGAGAAGATGGCGGAGCGGATGGAGGCCGAGCGCCGTGCCGCCCAGGAAATGGAAATCGCGCGCCAGGTCCAGGCCAAGCTTTTGCCGCAGCAGGCGCCCGCGCTGGCGACACTCGATTGTGCCGGCAATTGCATCCAGACGCGCGCCGTCGGCGGCGACTACTACGACTTTCTCGATCTTGGCGCCGGCCGCCTCGGGCTGGTGCTCGCCGATATTTCCGGCAAAGGCATTTCCGCCGCGCTGCTGATGGCGAACCTGCAGGCCAACCTGCGCAGCCAGTACGCGCTCGCCCTCGAAGACATCCCCCGCCTGCTGCGCTCCGTGAACCACCTCTTCTACAAGAACACCGAAACCCAGCACTACGCGACCGCCTTCTTCGCCGTTTACGACGAGGAGACGCGCACCCTGCGCTACGTCAACTGCGGGCACAACGCGCCCATGCTGCTGCGCGCCAGCGGCGAAGCGGAGCGCCTGGAGGGGACCGCCACTGTGCTCGGCCTCTTCGAACAGTGGGATTGCGAGGTGGGACAGCGCCGCCTGTTTCCCGGCGATGTCCTGGCGATTTACACCGACGGCGTCACCGAGTCGGTCGGCGCCGGCGATGAGGAGTACGGCGAGGGCCGCTTGCTGCGCACGCTGGAGGCCAACCGCAGCCGCTCCGCCCGCGAACTGATGGACGCGGTTATCGCCGACGTGCAAGGTTTCAGCATCGGCGAGCAAGCCGACGATCTCACGCTGGTGGTCACGCGAGTATTTTGAACTCGGGCGCAAGGCTCGAAACGCAACGCTGAACGCCGTGTGCTTCGTGATCCTTGCACCCGAACTCAGAGCTAGCAGCTAACAACTAACAACCGCTTCTCGTTCACTTCACCCTTTCGGCGAAAATCAGCATGTAGCCATCGGGATCGTTGATGGCGAACTCGCGCATCCCGTAGAACTCGGTGTGGAGCGCGATGGCGAGTTTCACTCCGCGCGCCTCGATCTTCTTCGCCAGATCGTCCACGCCCTCCACCTCGACGTAGAGTGAAATCCCGCCGCCAAGCGGACCTTTTGCCAGCGGCCCTTCCGCCGGGCGCGCGTTCAGATACACCTCGACTCCGCCGCGCTTCATGTCCACGAAGATGAACGGGCCCGTGCCGGGCGGCACGGTCTGCGCGGTTTCGAACTCCAGCACGTCGCGGTAGAACTGCTGGCTGCGCGCGACGTCGCCGACGATGATGTTGGGTACGGCTCTCTTCCACATGGCATTCACCTCGCGATGGGGTTGGTTGGGGTTGGACTGCGCGGCGGCCACAATAGCGCCGACCAGCGTGGCACACCACAGCATACGAAACAGCATAGTTGGATTCATCCTTGTCTCCTCTTCGTCAGTGTGGCGGGTGCCATCACCCATTGCGGAGGCGGAACCGGGCACACACTGACGTGGTGCTCGCATTTCCTCCGTCCGCGATCTTGCGAGGAGAATCGCAGGTAGAGCCCCTGGTTGACTGTCGGTCGGGACTCGCGAGGTGCGGCGCAAAATTAGCACAGTGCAAGCGAACGGTTCAACTATTTTGGGACGAATCGCGCGGCCGCCCATCTTCCCACGCCTTCGCCCATCGTGTGCGGCTTGCACCGGCGCTCCGCTCGCCCTAAACTTGCACGTTTCCTTGAGGCGACCATGAAGCTCTATCGCGCAAGAGTATTTTTCGTTGTCCTGCTCTTCACCGCGCTCGCTTACGCGCAATCCGCACCTGCGCCGCCGCAATCCATCATCAAGCCCGCCGACAACCTGGTGGCCGAGGGCATTCCGCCGATTCCCGCTTCCATCGCCGAGCAGGCCGGCCGCTACACCGAAGTGCGCAGCGCCAGCGTCGCCGACTGGCACCCCGCGCGCCGCGAATTGCTGGTCCTCACCCGCTTCGGCGACACCAACCAGGTGCACGTGCTCGGAATGCCGGCCGGCGCGCGCACGCAGCTCACCTTCTTTCCCGACCGCGTTTTCGGCGCCCGCTTCGAGCCGGCCAAGGGCGACTATTTTATCTTTCTGAAAGACGTCGGCGGCGGCGAATGGTTCCAGATTTACCGTTACGACATGGCCTCCGGCGACATCACCCTGCTGACCGACGGCAAGTCACGCAACCTGGGCCCGGTCTTTTCCCACGCTGGCGACCGTCTGGTGTACACCTCCACCCGACGCACCAACCGGGACACCGACGTGTGGATCATGAATCCGCGTGACCCGAAATCCGACCACATGCTGCTGCAACTTCAGGGTGGGGGATGGCAGCCGGTCGCATGGTCCTTCGACGACAAGCAACTCCTGCTGCTAGAGGATATCTCCGCCAACGAGAGCTATCTCTGGCTGGTGGATGTTGCCGCCGGGCAGAAAAAGCTGCTCACGCCCAAAGGCGGCGCCGAAAAGGTCTTCTACGGCGACGGCGCGTTCAGCAAGGATGGCCGCGGCCTCTACGTCACCACCGACAAGGATTCCGAGTTCCACCGCCTCGCCTATGTTGACCTCGCCTCCCTGCAACACACCTACCTGACCGCCGACATTCCCTGGGACATCGGCAATCTCGAGCTCAGCGAAGATGGCCGCACGCTCGCCTTCGTGTCCAATGAAAACGGCGCCAGCGTGCTCCACCTGATGGACACTGGCACGCGCAAGGCGAAGCTAGTTTCGAAGCTCCCACTAGGCGTGATCAATGGCGTGCGCTGGCACAAGAATGGCCACGATCTGGCATTCACTATGTCCTCGGCCCGCTCGCCCTCCGACGTTTATTCCCTGGATACGCAATCGCAGCCGATGCAGCTCACTAACTGGCCCGGCGAGACCGCCACCCTGATCACCCGCTGGACCTACAGCGAAACCGGCGGCCTGAACACGCAGAATTTCTCCGAGCCGCAGTTGATCCAGTGGCGCAGCTTCGACGGCCGCGAAATTTCCGGGTTCCTCTATCGTCCGCCGGCTCGCTTCACCGGCAAGCGCCCGGTCATGGTCAACATTCACGGCGGGCCGGAGGGCCAGTCGCGTCCCGGCTTCATCGGCAACAACAACTACTACATCAACGAGCTGGGCGTGGCCATGATCTTTCCCAACGTGCGCGGTTCCAGCGGCTACGGCAAGACCTTCCTCAAGTTCGACAACGGCATGAATCGCGACCACAGCTTCAAGGACATCAACGCCTTGCTGGACTGGATCGCGCAGCAGCCGGACCTGGACAGCAGCCGCGTCATGATCACCGGCGGCAGCTACGGCGGCCTGATGACATACGCGGTAGCCACCTTCTACAACGACCGCATCTGCTGCTCGCTGCCGGTGGTGGGCATCACCAGCCTGGTGACCTTCCTCGAGCATACCGAGTCCTACCGCCGCGACCTGCGCCGCGTCGAATACGGCGACGAGCGCGATCCCAAGATTCGCGACTACATGACGAAAATCGCCGCGTTCACCAATGCCGGAAACATCACCAAGCCGCTGTTCGCCGTGGTCGGCAAGAACGACCCGCGGGTGCCCTACACCGAGTCGGTGCAGATGGTGGAGAAGATCCGACGCAACGGCGCGCCCGTCTGGTTCCTGGTTGCCAACGACGAGGGCCACGGCTTCGCCAAGAAGAAGAACCAGCAGTTCCAGTTCTACGCGACCATCATGTTCGTGCGGAATTTCCTGCTCGGCGAGGGGGCGGCGAAAGCGGCAGGGAAGTGAGGCCGACGCCGAAGATGCGCTGGAGCAGTTTTCGTCATGGGACTCTTGCCGATACTCGCGAGAGCCCCACACGTGTTCCAATCTAGGACACGTTAATACAGGCGAGGATTGCCGAAGCGCAACAGCGAGGCGCGATACCAGGCGGACAGCCCATTTTGGGGTAAGGTGAAATTTTAAAACCACGACGCATCACAGACTTTTCCCACAACGTCGGGATAACCTCAATACGGGCATGTGCCATTCGGTTGCAGGGACTGGCTCGGCGCGGATGTCCAAACGTACTGGAGAGCAAAGGAGGTCAGCCATGCTCTCCCGCGTTCTGTTGTGTGTTGACGACCGCCCACAACTGTTGGAGTTTCGCAAAGCGACTCTCGAACCCCTCGGCTATTCCGTTGAGGTCGCTACGGACGGAAACAAAGCGATAAGGATGTTGGAAGACGTTGCGGTTGCCGCCGTTCTAATCGAGTACAAATCAGAAGGCATCGACGCAGAAGCGGTTGCTTTGCACATCAAACAACGGTTTCCAAACCAGCCAATAATCCTGCTGTCGGCGTACTCCGAATTGCCGGAGCGGGTTCTTTGGTTGGTGGATGAATACGTGATGAAAAGCGAACCGCTGGCCGGACTGGTGCAGGCGATCGAACGAGTAACGCGCCCTGCCGCGACCGGAGAAGCAAACAAGCAGAGAGTACGAGCGTGATGACCGGCAGATACAGCCCTCTCACGGCCCGTCGAGAAGGAGGCGGCGATGCCATTCCCACCGCAGACTCCTAGGGCGTTCACGACGACGAATGTGCAATCGCTCAACCCGAACCGTATGGGCTGCTATGGCCTGATGAAAATTGGTGAGTGGATCTACGTTGGTAAGGGGGACATCCGGGAACGGCTGTTGGCGCACTTGAACGGTGACAACCTCTGCATTGTGCGGCTTGGCCCTACCCACTGGGTCGACGTGGTTACCAGGGATTACGATGCTGAAGAAAAGCGCCTGATCCGCGAGTTGACGCCGACCTGCAATCAAACAGCGGGCTAACCGCAACGCATTGCAGCGCAGGCGAACTGACATCGGAATCGGATAGTCACGAACGCCCATTTCCATTCTGCCGAAGGTTGAGCCACTTGGCTCGTTTGACCGCCTGCTTTCCCCGCCTTATATTCAGTAGGTTGTCGTATTTTCAACTACTGAATTCTGTGCAGGGACGGCACATCGATTGAGCCCAGCCGAGACCAATACCGCCACCCGCCGCGAGGTCCAGGTCGAGATTCCGGCCGAGATCGTCACCCGCGAAACCGAAAACGTCATACAGAAGATGCAGAAGATGGCGCGCCTGCCGGGATTCCGCCGCGGAAAGGTACCGTCCACCGTCATCCGGCAGCGCTTCACCGAGGAGATCAAGAGCGAGGTTGTGGACGCGCTGGTCCCGAAGTACTTCCACCGGGAGGCGGAGAAGCAGAAGCTGGTGCCGGTGTCGCAGCCGCGGGTCACGGACTTGCACATCGAGGAGGGCGGGCCGCTGCGCTTCAAGGCATCGTTCGAGGTGCTCCCGGAAATCGAGGTCTCCGGCTATCAAGAGCTGCAGGTCGAGAAGCCGGATGTGGCGGTGACGGAGCAGGAGATCGAAGAGTCGCTCAACCGGCTGCGCGAGCAACAGGCGACGTACACCGCGATCGAGGACCGAGCGATCGAAAACGGCGATTACGCGCAGGTGTCGCTGGAGGGCTTGCCCAAAACTTCCGCCAGCGGGCCGAAGACGGGTTCTCCGACAACCTGCGCGGCGCGAAGCCGGGCGAGCAGCGGACGTTCGAGGTCTCGTATCCGGCGGATTTTTCCGACCAGCGGCTGGCCGGCAACACGTTTGAGTATGCGATGGCGGTGAAAGCGATCAAGCAGAAACACCTGCCGGAGCTGAACGACGACTTTGCCAAGGAGCTCGGCGATTTCAAGAGCCTGGACGAACTGAAGCAGAAGATCCGCGAGGGCCTGGAGCACGAAAAGCAGCACGCCGCCGAGCGCGAAGGGAAGGAAAAGATCCTCGACGAACTGGTGAAGCGGCACGACTTCCCGGTGCCCGAGGC
This sequence comes from Terriglobia bacterium, assembly GCA_020073185.1. Taxonomy (NCBI): domain Bacteria; kingdom Pseudomonadati; phylum Acidobacteriota; class Terriglobia; species Terriglobia bacterium. The sequence continues at coordinate 2,608 of JAIQFT010000063.1, read as the reverse complement.
TTTGGTCGATCGGCAGATTGACATCCGACTGGAGCGGGGGCTGCGGGCGCTGGCGGCGCAGGGCATGCGCTCCGAGGACATGAAGAAAATGGATTTCAACCGCCTGCGCGCCGGGCAGAAGGAGGCGGCCGAGCGCGAGGTGAAGGCGTCGCTGCTACTGGACAAGATCGCCGATGCGGAGAAGATCGAGATCAGCGACGAGGAGATCGAGAAAGAAGTGCAGGCGCTGGCGTCGCAGACAAAACAGTCGGCGGAGGCAGTCCGGGCGCGTTTGACGCGTGAGGGCGCGCTGGATAGAATCCGGAACCGACTGCGCAACGACAAAGCCCTCGATTTTCTATATCGCAGGCCCGCGTAACCGCCACCTACTTGGGACATCAACACGACTGTGTCCCACTCGAAGGAGCAATATTCATGCTAGTTCCCATGGTCATCGAGCAGACCGGCCGCGGCGAGCGCGCCTACGACATTTACTCGAGGTTGCTGCGCGACAACATCATTTTTATCGGGACGCCGATTGACGACAACGTCGCCAATCTGGTGATCGCGCAGTTGCTGTTCTTGGCGGCGGAGGACCCGGAGAAGGACATCCAGCTCTACATCAACTCGCCGGGCGGGTCGATCACCTCGGGGATGGCGATCTACGACACGATGCAGTACATCAAGCCGGACGTGATGACGATCTGCATCGGGCAGGCGGCGTCGATGGCGGCAGTGCTGCTGGCGGCGGGGGCGGCCAAGAAGCGGTTCGCGCTGCCCAACTCGCGCATCCTGATCCACCAGCCGCACATCATGGGTGGGCTCAGCGGGCAGGCGACCGACATCGACATCCACGCCCGCGAGATCCTGCGCATGCGGGAACTGCTGAACCAGATCATGGCCAAGCACACCGGTCAGATGTTGGAGAAGGTGGAAAAGGACGTGGAGCGCGACTTCATCATGAATGCTGAGCAGGGCAAGGAGTACGGCATCATCGATGACATCATCTACCGGCCGCGCTGAAGGGGTAGGCCATTCGGCACATGACTATGTGACTATCGTCACAAGACGATGTGTACCGAACGGGTGCACAATGGTCCCAGGGACGGCGCCTCCCACCGGCCGACCGGGCAACGGCGTGTTTCGAAATCGCGGTAAGATGGGGGTGGTTTCGGAGCCAGTTCAAGGAGCATGCCGGTGAAACCACGTTCAGGCACGGAGGACACGCTACGCTGCTCGTTCTGTCATAAATCCCAGGATGCAGTCGCGAAGCTGATTTCCTCGCCCAGCGATTACCCGCGGGCCTACATCTGCGACGAGTGCGTCGCGGTGTGCAACTCCATTCTGGAAGACGACCGCAGCGAGGCGCATACGGCGGCGGCGCCGGACCACCTGCCCAAACCCGCCGAGGTGAAGGCGTTCCTCGACCAGTACGTGATCGGTCAGGAGCAGACCAAGAAAAAGCTCGCGGTGGCGGTGTACAACCATTACAAGCGTATCCACATGAACCGGCAGCGCAACAGCGAGGTGGAGCTGGCGAAATCGAACATCCTGCTGATTGGGCCGACGGGAACCGGCAAGACGCTGCTGGCGCAAACGCTGGCGCGCATGCTCGACGTGCCCTTCGCCATCGTGGACGCCACCACGCTGACCGAAGCGGGCTACGTCGGCGAGGACGTGGAGAACATCATCCTGAAGCTGCTGCAGTCGGCCGACGGAGACGTGGGCCGCGCGCAGACTGGCATTATCTACATCGACGAGGTGGACAAGATCGGGCGCAAGGACGAGAACCCGTCCATCACGCGCGACGTGAGCGGCGAAGGCGTGCAGCAGGCGCTGCTGAAAATCCTGGAAGGAACGATCGCCAATGTGCCGCCGCAGGGCGGACGGAAACATCCGCACCAGGAATTCACGCCGGTGGACACTACCAACATCCTGTTCATCTGCGGCGGGGCGTTCGTCGGGCTGGAGAAAGTCGTGTCCCGTCGCGTGGGCAAGAAGAGCCTGGGGTTCAAGGCCGGGCAGCAGCAGGCCGATGCGCTGGCGACGCCGCAACGTCGCGACACCGCGTTGCTGCAGCAGTCCCAGCCGCAGGACCTCATCAAGTTCGGGCTGATCCCGGAATTCGTCGGACGCATGCCGGTGGTTGGCATCCTGGACGATTTGGACGAGGGCGCGCTGGTGGAGATTCTGACGCGGCCGCGCAACGCCATCAGCAAGCAGTACCAGCGGCTGTTCGAGTTTGAGAACGTGCGCCTGAAGTTCACCGACGACGCACTCCACGCTATCGCGCGCGAGGCGCTGAACCGCAAGGTGGGAGCGCGCGGGTTGCGCATGATCCTGGAAGAGCTGATGCTCGACCTCATGTATCACCTGCCGAGCCAGAAGCGGATCAAGGATTTCGAAGTCACGCGCGAGATGGTCGACAAGCACGACCTGGCAATCGCTCTGATGGAGAAGGCGGGATAGCGATTAGCAATTGGCGATTAGTCTAGACCATTTTCGTAGTTACTGTAGACCATAACTGCAATGGGCGAACCAGGCGGAGGCGTTCTCCGCCGTTACCGCCGCCAAGGCTTCGGCGACGGCAGACTCCAGAGCTTCCAAGGTACGGGCCTTGGCCGAGCGC
>JAIQFT010000062.1 GCA_020073185.1 Terriglobia bacterium | reverse complement strand
CGCCGCCGCCGGTCGCGCGCTGTGCCGCCATCCCGCCGCATAGGACAAGACCACGAGCACCCCCACGGCAACTACGTACATGGTTTTTTTCATCGCATGTCCCCGGGGCGGCAGAGCAAGGTTTGCTCCGCCCATCAAAACTCCGTGCCTATTTTGGCGAGGACGAGTCCGGCGCTGACGTCTTCTCCGTCTCGCTGTGAGTGGCCGTCGAACCTGCCGCGGCTGGACCGGCAGGACCGGCTGCACCCTGCCCGGCGGCTCCCGCTTTCGCCGCCATGGCGCTCGCGCTGCGCGCCCTGGCAGCCTCCAACGCTGCCTTGACCTCCGCTTGCTTGTACAAAGCGGCGCGACGAGCGGCGAGCTCTTCGTGCGCCAGTGTCTCCGCCTTCAACAGTTCGAATTGCTTGTCCAACTGGCCCAGCATCAGTTGCCACATGTCCAGGTTGGCCTTGGTGAACGCGTCTTTGGAGCCACTCGGTCCGGCCTTGGCGCGCATCTGCATCAGAAGCGCATGCATTTTCTTGAGCGTAGCTTCTGTTTCCTGCATGCGCAGTAGCGCGGGTGAAGTCTGCCCGCTCGTCATCCTGTTCTTGGGCCCGTTCTCGGTTGCGCTTGCAATTGCCATCCTAGAACCGATCGGACGCCCGCTGCTTGCCGGCGCATCGACACTGGATGCGCCCGCAGACGAGCTTCCCTGGGCCCAAACCGCTGCCGCCGACAAAATCACGATTGCAGCAGCCGCTCTCGAAACCTTCATGTTCGTAATCTCCTTGAAAGCGTTAGAAAGCCTATCGCGATCGCTGCGCGAAGCCTTTGGAACTCCCCTTCTGGGGTTTGAGACCCTGGTAGCTTGACGGCACGGCAAACAAATCCGCCGCTTGCGGCGCTTCCTTAATATTGCGCACCTCGGCGGCGGCGCCGGCGCCCTCCCACTTAACTACAAATTTGAGGGCCGCATCGATCCAGACCGCAGAGGTCGCAGCGTCTGACGCGCCCTTGTTCCGGTATTTCACCGTTTCACGCCCATCCACCGTTTCATGACCCACTTTTTCGCAGACCATCTTCTGCTCCGCAACCCTCTGCCACTCCGGACAAGCATCATCCGGGTTCTCCACCCGGAAATACTCCGACGGACCACTAGCCAGTGGCTGGTACGCCTTCCTCGCCGGGAACATGGCGACGGCGGTGTTCTCTCCTCTGTCCACTAATAGGATTGTTTCGGCCATTCCGCGCGTCTCCAGACGCATCTTGTCCTTGCTGACGTAGAGCTTCGAGGAAGGGCGGGATGAGGTCCCGGTTCCGGCCGTTGGCGCATTCGGCCTGCTGGGGGCAAAGTACACGACGTCAGCGGAGAACTCCTGCGCCCGGCAAACCGCCGGAATCAGACCGAGTAGCAACGCTGCCGCCAGACTGGTTGTCCTAAACTTCATGCTTTTTTCCTTCGTCACTGAGTTACGTCAGATTGCCGCGAGCCGGCCAATAATGGTGGGCACAACAACCTTCCTGACTCCTCACTACCGCGTAGTGATTTTGAGCCAATCCTCTACACTCCGCTGATCCGGCGCGGGCTGTACTCTTCGCGCTGCGAGCGGATCGTATTTCTCCCTCTGCTCCTTGTTGAGCACAGTGCGGATTTTCTGCACCGTACTGTCCTGGAGGGCGCGAAACTGCTGGATCCGAGCGCTTCCCGAAATGGAGGAGTCAAGCCGGAGGCGCATCGTCTCCTGCTGCCGTTGCTCCAGGATCTTCTTCACGGCAGCCTGCTGCGCCTCGCTCAAGTCCAGGTTCTTGGCTAACGCTTTCACCCGATCATCAATGCCGAAGCGTCTGTGACTGCCAGGCGTCCGCCGTTTCGAGCCGGCAGTGTTAGCCACTTGAGCTTGAACGGGCGCACCCGGCAGGAGGATCGGCAATGCCAGCACCACACTCAAGAATGCCCGGCCGAAACAGATCCGTTTCGCGGCAGACGTCCTATTGCAGCTTGGCAAAGCGAGAGTCCTCCACCGGCGCGTTGACGGAAAACTTTTCAACCTCGATCTTCTCTGTCTGACTGACTCCCTCCACCTTCGTCTCCATGACATAGGGCATCACTAAGCCATTCACTGCCCTGTAGTCGCGAGGATAGATCTCTACCCGGTGATACTTGCCGTCAAGGCGGCGGGGCGTGCCTTCTAACTTGGTCTCGAGGAATGTCTTTGCATCCACCCACACATGTTGGACCTCTCCGTTCTTGAAGGTCAGCTTCAGGCGATAGGTGTCGCTGCCCTCTACCTTGTCGGCGCCTTCCAGCTCGACCTTGGTCCCCTTCGCCGCGTAGTCCATTAGCGGACCGTCCAGATCCGACTGCATCGCTGCCACTTTCATTTGCTCGGCCGTGAACGGCTCTACTTCATGCCGGTTGAGGAAGGGACGGAGTTTCCAGCCGTGGGTGCCATCGTAGACCTGGATCGCGGTCTGACCACGAAAGTCGAGTTCCAGACGCGACTTGCGCGTGCGCTTCAGTTCCAGACGAAAGGGCAACTGCGCCTGCTCCGCCGAGCGCTTGGGCAGTTGCACGCCACCGGTTCTTACCCCTTGCGCCCGGCGCGTCGGGCTCTCGTTCCCACCGGCTTCCATCTTGCCACTCATGGACAGGGTCTGTACCGCCCGCCACGCCTGCAGCCCACCCCGCGCCGCAATGTTCTTCTCTATGACCTGCTCCGCCGTCAGCTTGGCCGCCGATGACGACACATCCGCACCCAGGGCGAAGGAAACTGCCAGGGCCAGAAAGCTGCCGACTACTAACGTTTTTCGGGACATCGATGATCGCTCCTTATTTGTCACGCGTGAGTTTTGAAGTAGGGGGGGAGTCCTACTGAACGATGAGACCTTCGGCCCTAAACTGCCCGATTACCACGTTGACCCGGTGCCCCGGTTTCACGTACCCACCCTTGTTCGAGAAGGCCATCCAGTACACCTTGCCCTCCTCGGGCGTGGTGGCTTGGCGTAGCTTGCCAACCTTCTCCAAGGCTGGAACTACCAGCTTGACACCGGCCCGCGGGTCGATCAAAGAAGGCTCATTTTTCTTATCATTGAGGGGCTTGGCCTTCGCCGGGTCGAGCACGCGGTAGGTAAAGCGGATGATCTCGCCCGACTCCACCGACTTAACCGCCAGCGAGTCAACGCCCCAGATGAGAGCGTAATGCTGGCGTGCTTTTGGCGGCATGTTCTGCCGATTGCGCGTGAAAGCCGCAGCCGCCGCGGGCTTTACGGCCGCCGGGGCAGCCGATTGGGCTTGCGCCGGTGAGACCAGAATTCCGCAAGCCAGAATTCCTACCAGCACTATCACGTTCGAGCCTGGTATTAGATGACGGTACAACATGGTTGCTATCCCTCGTTCCACTCTGACCTGGGGGGTGGTCAAGAGATGTTGTGCGAGCATGAAAGGGTGCGGAAAAATATAGGGGTACAAGAAAAGTCGCGCAGGCGGCCCGGGCTGGTTGGCCCTGCACCGCCCACAAGAAAACAAAAGTGCTCCTCGCTATGACATCCGCGAATAGCACTCGTTTTGCAGCCTAGGCTTCTCAACATCTCAGTCCCGATTTCCCTTGCCCTTACAGCTCTTTTGAGCTCGGCCCTGGATTCCCGTACCGGCCGGACATCCAGGTTCGGATGTCCGGCCTCGACGGGTTCTTTTACGGCGTGATGGTAAACGTCACGTTGTTGCTGGTTCCGCCCGGTGGCGTAGTGGTGTGGACGTTCCGGTTGTTGGTGTTCGCGCCAGCCGTGATGGCGAAGGTTGCCGTGACCGTGCTGTCATCCACAACCACAACGTTGCTGACAGTCACGCCGGCACCAGATACCACCACTCCCGTGGTCCCAGTCAGGCCTTGACCGTGGAGAGTCACCGAGAATGACGACCCGCGAGCGTGCGAGCTGGGAGCGATGGAGTCGAGGTGCGGCCCCACCTGGAACGTCAGGCCGTTGCTGGTTCCACCCGGCGTGGTGACGGTGACGGTTCTCGCCGTCTCCCCTGCGTTAGCCGCAAGCGTGAAGGTTACGGTGACCGTCGTGTCATTCACCACGACGATGTTGCTTTCGGAGTCGCCAGTTCCCGACACGGCTACTGCCGAAGTCCCCGTCAGGCCGGTACCGGTGAGGGTCACCGTGAATGTTGACCCGCGGACGTGCTGGCTCGGACTAATCGCAGTCAGCGTCGGCACCGGGGGTGGGGTCACGGTGAAGGTCACGTTGTTGCTGGTTCCGCCTGGCGTAGTGATTGTGACGTTCCGGTTCGCCAAGAGGTTGATCGAGGCGTTGGAGGCGATGGTGAAAGTCGCCGTGACCGTGGCGGCGTTCACCACCGTGAGATTGCTGACGGTGACGCCGTTGGTGCAGAGGAGGTTAATCGCGCAGGACACGTTGATGGCCGAGGCTCCGGTCAGGTTGGTCCCGCTCAGTGTCACCGAAACGCTGGTGCCACGCGCGCCCGAGGTGGGAGCAATCGAAGCCAGCGTTGGCGCTGGTGTCGCCACGCCCGTAAACTCGACCGCGCCGGCGTCCACTTGGTTGTCGCTGCCCAGGTTCCCCTTCCTCCCGTTACCGAAGAAATCGGTATTCGGCGCTACCGCCCAAGTAGCCGTGGAGTTCACGGGCCCGATGTAATCAATGGCCGGCGAACCCGCTGCCAACGAGTAGTTGCTCAGCATGGTCTCCCCTGAGGACACCGCGGGCGGGGCGCTCTCCGTGGTCGGGGTGATCAGTGAGAACGGACCCCAACCGATATTGATCCAGTTGTTGCCCTCGTCTACGGTCGCTCCCGCCGTCAGACTGAAGACGGGCGTCGGCACGTTCCCTTCGTTGGTCCCCGGGGGCACCACGTACCATGCCCCAGCACCCGCCTCAGGCGGTATTTTCGAGCCATTGCAGTACTGCTGGACAACGCCCGGGGAGAAGCTCGCCGTGTTCGCTCGGAAGCCTAGGCCGCCTCCGGGATAGCTGGTGATATCGGTTAGCACCGACGCCTGCGGCGCGAACGTGAAGCCCGAGTCATGGCTGTTCACTCCATGGTCGCCCCGCAGGCCGATATCCCAGTAGGAGGCTCCAGTAGTGACGCACTGGCCCGTGGTGCTTTGATTCAGCGAGGGAACCAGCGTGACCGTCGCCTGCTGGGCTCCCGCACTCGGGTCTGTGACCACGATGTTGAAGGCACGGTTCTGCCAGAACACATCGTTGTACAGAATCGGGAACGAGATCTGTCTGCAATCGCCGTTCAGAAGGTCGCTAAGGGCGCCACTCGCATGACCCGCGGGGCAAATGACGTTCGCCGGCAGAGACGCCAAGAACTCCGCAGTGTGCCCGGCGGCCGAAAGCCCAGCGGGCTGGGGATCCGACAGCGGCACGCAGGGAATGTTGGCGCCCTGGGCATCGCGCGGGCAGGGCGTCGGGGCGCTTGCTTGGGTGGCAAAGAAGGCGCCGAACAGCGTCCCTGACGACGCGGTGGAGTCGTTGGAGATGATCGTGTTGTTGATCAGGTTCACCTTTAAGGAGTCCTGCAACGACACGCCAGCGCCGTCCCAACCGGCAACGTTGTTGGCGATGATGTTGTTGGTGACGTCGACGGAGTACCAGAGCGGCGGAAGGAGGGGGAACGTGGACACTTCCACCCCGTTGACAGCCTGGAAGCGTATGCCACCGCCGCTGCCGGCTTCCGCGGCATTACCCATGATCAGGTTGGCATTGATAACCAGTCCGGGACCGATGCCATCGCCCACGCTTCCGTAGGCGTGGCTGCAATCCGCGTCAGGCTCCCCGGGACACGTCGGATCGGTATCCGGAGCGCTCATGATCATGAGGCCGCCTCCGTTGCTCGGGGTGGTCGGGTTGGTGCTCTGGTTGAACAGGATGCTGTTGTGTTGGATGCTACCGTTCCACGCGAACCCAGTCTGGGCAACTCCGGCGCCGTCGCCGGTGCTCAGGTTGCCGCACACCCAGTTGTAGTTGAACTGGTAGTTGTCAGCACCACTGCAGAAGACGACGCCGCCCGCGCCGGAAGGAGTGGCGGAGAATAGCTCATCGCCCTCGGACGCGTTGTTCGTGACCGCGTTGTGGTGCACGTTCACATTCAGGTTATGGCAGTACGGGAGCTGAGTACCCGCGGGGCCGTTGGACTGGCAGGAACCCGGAGCCAAGAGTGTGGCGTCTCCCTGGATTATCTCGGGAGGGAATTCACCCTGGCCGATGGCGATGCCGCCTGCCAGCGTGCCTTGGTTGTTGTAGATGCGATTGTTGGCGATTTGCAGGTTATGCGCCCAAGCGTGGATGAAGATGCCGCCACCACCCTGGGAACTGTTAGCGATAGACAAGCCGTCAATGCGCGACGGGTTGCACTGGAAGTTGCTGGGGAACGGATTGGCGTTGTGTCCATTGCCGCAGTCCTGGTTGCTGTTCGTCAGAAGCGTGGTGCCGTCTACGAAGGCTCCCTCCGCGCCCGTAACGGGATCGAACGGATTCGATCCGTTGGGGAAACGCACTCCCTTCGCCAACACCGTGATTCCCGCTCCTTCATAGGCTCCCATCAGCGATGGCTCTTGCAACTGTTCCGCCAGGTTGCCGTTCAGCGTGGCGTCCCAGCCGACAGTGCCTTCACTGGGTATGCGATCCACCTGCGGGTTGGTGGGCGTCGGGATGAAGTGGTTCCAGCCCGTTCCGCAAGCAGGATCGTACCCCTCCGGCACGCCGGTGGGCGCGAATCCGAACAGGCAAACCACGCGCAGCCGCCAGTCATTCAGAATGCCCGATGGATGCGCATTGGCGTCGATTATGGTGCTGGCCGCTCCCACGCCTTGCAGCCGGACCGGCTTCCACATCAGCACCAATTCATGGTAAGTCCCCGGAGGCACAATGATCAGGTCGCCAGGATCGGCGGCGTCAATGACCGACTGGATTGTCTGTCCTGCGAGTAGCCGCCTTGGCGCTTTGCTTGCGCTGCCTCCGGTATGGCCGTTTCCGATCGTCACCGTCACGGTGTCGATCGATTTCTGGCCTGCAGCGGTTGTGATGATCAATTCACCGCAACTCTCGGGCTGTCCCGCAGGTGGGCCTCCGAATACCGGCTGTTGCTGAACGGCGCAGTCCGGCACGCCGTTCGGCACAGTGCCGGTGATTTGTGTGTCACTCCAGCTCACACCGGTAAGGGGGTGGGGAACGCCATCGCTGCCGACAAGGGCAACCGTACCCGCTGTGGCGCCAAAGCCATAGTGGCGCCTAATGGTCTTTTGGTTGAAGGGAGCCGTACTGCTCCCGGGTCCGGAATAAGCGTAGTTGTTCACATCCTGGTCGGGCAATGCATGGATCGTCAGAGTTTGGCCAGGTCCGCTCACCCAAGGTCCAACTCCGTCACCATCCACCTCGGCGATCGCCGGCGTGGCATTCGGGTAAGCGCAGTCGGGATGGTTGTAGTTCGGCGCGAAGGCCGCCGTGGGTATGACTGGCGTATCCAGGTACCCGGTCTGCCCCGGCATGAACGACCATTCATAGCAGAACTGGCTGTAGACCGACTGATAGAACGGATCCGCAGTCGCGTCACCGCCCCGGTCGTTCATGCACATGACCATCATCGTCGGGATGTATCCGCTTGGGTCGGGCGGGTTGACGGAGAACGACGAGTAGTTCAGCCCATTGTAGATTCCGAACTCGTCGGAATAGACGCGGGTGATTTCGTTGCCCGCCCAATCCTTGATCGATACCGGCAGGTTCGCCGGCGAGAACTTCTCCCCGAATGCCGGCGAGAAGGGGTCGAATTCCGCCGTGAAATCGTCCGTAATGATGCCGGTATAGTGAGCGGCTACGTGGGTGGAGCTGAACACGTAGAACTTCGCCAGCACCGACATCTGGTCTTCCAGGGTCACTTCCTTGCGATCACAAAGCGGACGCGTGGCTCCGGCAAACGGCGCGTTCTGCCCTGCCAACGGGAACAGGCTGTTGTAGTCGGGAACAACGCGCTTCGTGCCCACGCACGGCCAGAAGGTTTCGACGCTTCCGGTGTCACCCTCATGCCGGGGCGTGGCACCCAAATCCGTCGTCGAATTCAGGGGATTGTTGGCGTTGTAGGTGGCAGCCACCGAGGCTTGGTCCGGCATGATGAAGATGTTGCCGAAGCCGGCGAACTGCGAGGTCACTGGCGCCTCGTAAGTGTCACCGAGCAGGATGTTCTTGTCCTCCTCCTTCACCAGTTCGTAGCCCGGCGGAACAATCATTTCCACTACGTACTTGCCCGCCGGCAGCATCGGCAGGTTGTGATCCCAATCTGTTGACGCTGCCGCGGTGTTCGGCGTGCAAATCGTGCAGTTCGTGCCCGACGGCTTTCCCGTCGTCGGATCGATGCCGGTGACGCTGGGGAACGAGTACATGCCGTCGTAAGGCGCCGGCTGCAACTGATTCCAGTTGTGCATGCCGTCATAGCACTTGTACTGGGAGTTGTTCGGCAGCGAAGTCACGGCCGGCCCGCCGTGCTGCGCGTTGTACCAGTTCAAGTAGTTGGGCTGGTTATTCAGCGTGACATTGTAGAAGGGGTCGGATGGGTTCTGACCCGGGCAGTTCATGTTGGGCACGCCATTGGAGCGGAAGCCCTGCGCCCAGTCGTCCCAACTGGTGGTGGTGGTGGTGTCCACCTTGGTGAGGGTTGGAGTTACTCCGTCCGCCGCAAAACCCTCCTTGTAAAGGTTAATCGTCACACCCGGAACCTGGGGCTCCCAGGTGAGCTGGAGCAGCAGCGCCGGGTCGTCAAACGGGCGGGTCGAGGCATACACGACATGCCCGCGGATGCCGCCGTTCTCCCCAGGCGCGAAGGGCTTCTTGCCGAATTCCAGGTACTGATTCTGCCCCATAAAGCTCTGCCAACCGTAACTGGTAGCCGAAGGCGGATCGATGCGGCCGGTGGAGCCGGGCTGGCTGCTGCCAGGTCCATTGACGATCGAGAACCCGTTACAGTCCGCATTGTCGCAATAGACTGCGCCAGGAACCCGCAGGTTCGCCGGCACGGAGAAATCCTCGGCGGTCCTGGCCAGATTTGCCACCAGGGTGGAGTTCCCGCACGCCGGGAAGCCCGTTTGCCCGCACGCGGAGGAGCCGTCGACCGGCCCGCCTGCGTCGTTGATCACGTGGATTCCCGTGCCCTTGTAACGCGCGAAATCCGTTTCCATTACGTACCAGTTGAAGATCGGGAAGACCTCGTTAAAGCCGGCGTAACCGGCCAGGTCTGTGCTGTTAAGGTTGGAGATGCTGCCGTCCCGGTACCGGATGTTGGTGGGCACGAACGAGAGCCCCTGCTCGTTGGGCTGCGATACGCCATCACCGTTCACGTCAAAGAACGTCCGGGTGTAGAGGTTGTTCTTCCACCCGTTAACCGCAATTTCTCCCATATCGCAGACCGTGCCAGAGCTCTGCGATCCATGGCACAAACTCTGGTTTGTGCCTGCGCCCACGCGGACGGGTGTCGAAATCCCGTCTACGATCTGATCGTTCCACTGGTCGAAGATGGTAAGTCTCCAATCGCCAGCGGGGATTCCCGTCAGGGTAAACGTTCCATCGTCGGGGTTACATTTTGCGAACGCGATGTCAGCGCCGTCCGGGCTTCCCAGGCTGGCGTAGCACTGAGTGTAACTAAACTCATCGCGCGTACCCGAGCCATACAGTCTCTCATCCGACGGCCGGCTCATGCGTGCGCCCGTGACTATTCCCGTCACCGTCTGATTGCAGGCTGGGTGCCCGGTGCCGTTGCACAGTACAAAACCTTGGTCATTGATAAACTTCGGATTGGCAAAGCCGATGGAGACGTGGAAGCTTGCCGGACCGAACTCCTGGAAATAGGCCGGCTCGTTGATCCGGATGAAAGCTTCGTGGTCCTTGCCGCCATCCAGGGTGTTAGTCTGCAACCACTCCTCACCGCGCGCAATCCGGTCAGCCGCGGGCGTGGCTATGATGCCGTACCTTCCAGGCGGCACGTTGTTAACGATCGCCTGGCCCGCCAGCGGTGAGAGAGTTAACCCGTCCGCCTCATACTTCGGGCAGACAGGGATCACGCCCGTGATGCCCGCATCGTTAGTGGCGCCGTCAAATCCTGTCCTCGGATTGGCAACGATGGGGCACGCGTCTAGGTGCGTGACCGGATCGATGGTTCCCGCCAGCGCGTTCGACAAAGGCTGGTTGAACTCGTCGTAGGTCATCTGTCCGGCAGAGTCACCCGAGCCGCCCACCAGGTCTTGGATGGTGATGTTGAACCCTCCCAGGCCGGGCTCGTTGGGCGCAATCACGTCAACTCCGCCGCTGGCATCATGCTCACCGTTGAGCGGATGGTCGTCCTCAAATACAAACACCGAGACTTTAGCCGGGTGCTGGTTCTGAGGCTCCACGATCACAGCGACGCCGTCCACAGTAGGTGCTTGCGCGTTCCGCCAGGAGCCACCGATGTAGGCGATCGAGGCGCCGCCCATGGCATGTCCCGGGTCCATCGCGTCGCCCGGCAGAACCGAGATGTAATAGTGTTTGCTCGGATCCAGAACAACCTCGCCGGGATCCACTGCCGTCTTTGTAGACGGGCCGGTCCTGCAAACGCCGTTGGCGATGTCGCACGCCGCCGCCGCTCCGAGCAGAGTCTGGCCATCTTCGCAGGAGGTCGTCCCTACGCAGCCCTGCGCCACAACCGGCATGTAGCTGGTGTGGAAATTGGTTCCAAAGACACCGGGGACTCCTTGGGGAGTTGCCGTGGGACAGCCCGCCGGCAGGGGGTTCGCTTGGCAATTGGGGTCGACATAGAAGGTGCGGTCTTCCTCAATAATCCAGCGATAGTCTTGAGGATCAAGCGGAGCCTTGGTTATCCCGTCCACCAGCGTTACCGCAACATTGCTCGGCGCCGGGAAGTTGAGCGTCACGGTTGCGCTTCCGGCACTGAGGGTACCCTGCGAGTTCCGCGCCTTGTAAGTAAAGGACTTGACACCAGTCGAGGCGGCTGTGGCGGTAAACGCGCCACTCGCATCCATAGAAACCGTCAAGCCCGCCGACACTGCTCCGATGGTCGTGGGGTCCACTGTGAGCGGGTAGCCCGCATCGTCTGTATCATTGTCCAGGACGCCGGGCGACTTAATGCTCAGGGATGAGGCTACACTCGAAGTGTAACTGTCGGGGTTAACGTGGATGTGGCCAGCCGTCTCAATGGTTGCCGCGCCCAGAGTCACCAGAGCGCATGCCGGCCCCGACGTTGCACCGTTACCGCAATACGTGAACGTGGTCGGGGCGCCAGTGTAGCTAAACGTCCCATCCAGGTTGAGAGTCAGCCCAGCCACTACGCCTACGACCTTTGCGCCGTATACATTGGTGTCATTCGCCAGCACGCCCTTGGCTGGATCCGACACGGTAAGCGTCTTGCCGGACACTACAGCGTGATAGGTATCCGCAACGGCGCCCGCTGCGGTCGAGGTGACTGCCGTCGCGCCGTTGGCGCTGATATAAGCTAGCATTCCGGCGTCGCGGTTGACCGCGTTGCCCGACAAGCCCCCCATACGGTCAAATACCGGAATTGGCGGCTGTCCGGCGGCGGGCGCATCGATCATCACATCGTAGGTCTTGCCCGGCGCCATGAATACTTCGCTCTGCACTCGGGTCACGCCTGGGAGCGGGTTGCCGTCTTCCGCAATCAGTCCGAAGCCCGGAACCGCTGTCGCTGTACCGCCGCTCGGAACGATGACCGGTGTGGTGTTTGCACCCACGATCGAAGGGATGTGGCTGCGCAGGCCGGCGTTAACTATGCGCACCAAGATTCCGGCCGCTCCTCCTGCGGGCGAAGCCGGGAACACCGAGGCCGACGCGTTTGTCTTGTCGAACGCCACGCCGTTGATCATGTAGTACAGCGGCGCGTAGTTCACCGCCGGCGGATAGCAGGTTTGATACACGCCAGCTCCAGACGCGGGATTCCCGCAGCCGCCCGGCTGGCCTGACCACACCCTGGTCTCACTGAAGCCATCCGTACGAACCGCTGCGTCGACCGATCTGTTTTGGACCGGATCGATTTCGCTGAACAGCAGCGGGACCTCCGAGTTATAGGTCACAGCGGGATAAGCTGTACCGCTGGCCGCGTCGGTGACCACAACCATGCCGTACAAGCCCATCGGTCCCTGAATCGAGGGATGCGTGCCCGACTCGAGCAGATACGTACCGGCCCGAGGCGCTGTCCACGTGAGGGCTGTCGTGGCACCCGCCGCCACCTCCGTGGCGAACGACTGCACGCGGTCCGGCTGCGGTGGAGGATTATTCACCGTAGTGGGGTCCGCAGCAGGCCACGTGGCTCCCTGTGCAGCGTGGGTCGGACTCGGCGTTCTCACCGGCGCCGTTCCCAGCCCGCCGCCCAACTGACCCACAATCGTCAGCGAGGTCGGCACGTTGGTCGGCGTTCCTGACGTCGGAAACGTCAGGCTGTTCGTCAGGCTGATCGTCAGGTTCGATCCCGTGGGCACCGTAATCACCACGGGCGACCAGCCTGGCGCCGCCGGATTCAACTTGGCGCACGTCGCAGTGGAGCCAGTCGGCTGCACGGCGTCGCAGCTATAGCCCCACATCGGCACCGTGTTGCCGTCGGGCAGGGTTGCGGTCGTCGGCCCCGCAGTCAGGTTGACCTGCTGGGCGGCGGACACGCCCACTCCGAGGAGGAGAATAGTTACTGCGAGTACCGCTGTTTTCAGGCTAGTTTTGAAATCGTTCAATCGCATTGCTGTTCTCCTCACTTAATTCGACTCGTCGATGACGAATTCCCGGCTGTCAACCAGCATCATCATCAGCATGCCGCCAGGGAAACTGTTATTGGTAGTGATCTCGCGCTCGTTGTGGGAGTGCCACATGAACGCAAATCCAGCTTCTGAATCGGGCGGATTCGCTACCGTTCCGGATGGCGGCGTCGTACCGGTGGAACCGACGGCACGCGTGGTCGCGTCCGGCCCCAGATAGGGGCTGCCGCCGTACCAGGGGCCGTTGGCGAAGATATTCGGATCAGGCAGAGTTACCGGACCGCCGCCCGCCACGTCGCCGAACGGGTGAGCCTGCAGCGGCTTGTTGTGATCCTGGCACCACTCGAAGTAATTGATCGCATTCGGAGCACCGGTGTTGTAGCCGTTAGCATCCGGTGTGCAGGGCAGCGTTGATCCGGACGCTGGGTTGTGACCATACGGATCCCAGTTCAGACCTTTACCGCTCCAGTAGTAAATTCCGTCCATGGCTAGCCCCGGAGTCGTAGTCGTGGTGAACAGCAGAGGTCCGGCCAGACTGTTCGGATCGGTCGCGCTGAGAATCAAGTTGCCGTCGCGCCCCAGGATGCGCACGTGGTTGCCGTGCTCGTGGAACGGATGCTGCCAGCGTCCCGTGCCGACGATGCGCAACAACGTCAACTCTCCCGGATGCATGTGCGGGTTGCCGTTGTAGGGCTGGTGCGGGTATTCCGGAGCATAGTTGGGATCCATCAAGTCCGGCATCGAGCGGCCATTGACCATGTAGTACGCGGGAACGTAGGGCTCGGTGGCCACGGTCATGCAGCCAGTGCAGCCCCTGGTGGACTGTTCTTCTGCCTGCCGGTGAATTCTCGGGTCTATCTCGGAGAACTGGAACAGGTATTCCCGGTCGTAGCAGGTGCCAGGGTGGTCGTAGGCCGCCGCTGCCAGCCGGAAATCGGACTCACCCCAGTGGCTCTGCGCTGCCAAGTTTGAAGCGTGTACGCCCGATGTGCAGGCGGCGGGGACGGCGGAGGGCAGGACAATGATTGCCCCATACAGCCCCATCTCGATCTGTAAGTCGCCTTGTGTTCCGCTGTAATAGGCGCGGGTACCCGGCGTAGCAGCGGTAAACCTGTAGGTCACCGTGCCGCCCGGCGCCGCCTCCTGCGTCAGCAGTCCCGGAACGCCGTCCGTGAACGGTTGCAGTGAAAAGCCGGGAAAAAGAATCGACGTGTTGCCCGCCGCGCCCGGCAGATTGTTGTGCAGCGTCACCTGGACCGTCTGCCCCTCGGTTACGATCAGCGTCGGCCCGGGCATCTGCATGGTGTTGCAGAACGCGCCCGAGATCGCGGACGGGGCAAATCCGCTTGGCGCGCCGCTACAACCGTACCCCCAGGAGTACACCGCTGACCCGTCCGGCTGGGAGACGTAAGCCGCCGTCGCCGTCAGGTTAAAGTTCGGACCAGTTATGCCAGGAGCCGCGGCGAATGCCGCCGTCGCCGTCAGCAACAACGCTACTACTGCCATCGCCGCCAGAGGCAGCCGTGTCTTCGAGATCGCTTTTGTCATTTTCGTCGCCCTCATTGCCGCGCTCCTAATTAATCCGAACTTCGGTCATCAGCCCACCGAAGTTCTCGGCGTCATTGGACAGATGGTCGAGGTTGGGGGTGTAGAGGTAAAACACGCTGCCCGACGGATACTTCGAGGTATCGCTGGCGTCCAGAATCACGTCGAGCGACTCGCCACCAGCCAGCGTGATCGAGTTGGTGTTGTAGTAGAGGTTGTTGCCCGCCTGATCCCGCAGCAGCTTGGCATTCAGCGCAATCACTTGCATCGGAATGCCCAGCGAGGCCAACGTCTGATATTCGGTTACGTCCAGATCTGAAATGCGCAGCAGCGCCTTACCGCCGGCTGGAATGTTGATGATCGACGGCAGCGGCTGCGAATAGTGCATCGACCCATCCGTGGTCTGGGTCGCCAGCGGACCGGGCGTCACCGTGTCGGGGTAGCTCCGCCCGTTCAGCAGGAAGTACTTGTCCTTCATGTCGGTAAAGTTTTCCGGGTTGAAGGTCATGCCGACAAAGTGGAAGTTGGGATCGAAGCCGTGGATCTGCAGGGGATACTCAACGTCGTAGCGGGTGGTGCCGTCGCCGTCGTTGTAGGCATACTTCTTGCCTGCGGATTGCGTCGCCCCGGTATTCACTGCCGGCAGGGGATTGCTGCACAGGATGTCGCCGGAATCGCACTTCGTGCGATTATCGCCCTGCTGTTGCTGGAGCGACGTGTAGAGGCTTGCACCCGCCTGCACCCGGTTCTGCCGTGGACGCACATAGATCTGGCCAACCATGCCCATCTGCAAGTGTTCCGGAGGGGTGATGTGGCAGTGCCAGAAGTAAGTACCGGCCTCAGGCGCCAGATAGTAATAGGTAAAGCTGCCACCGATGTTGATGGCCACCGAAGCATCCGGCACGCCGTCATAGAAGGCAGAAGCGTTGGGGTAGCCGTGCCAGTGGACCGTATGCTGTTCGAACAAGTCCGGTCGCATCGGTTGGCCGACATTGGTCAGGGTCAGAAAGAACTCGTCATCTTCGTCAACCGCCATCAGAGGCGCCGGCATGTTGCCATTCAGCGTGCCGACATCCATGATCGCCCGGACATCGACGTGTCCGGTGATGCAGTTGCTGGCGGGAGTGGCGGACGCACAGACGTTTGCTGCCGGAGCGATCGTGATGGTCGGTGTGCTTGTATACCCCGAGCCGGGCCAGGTAACCTCAATCGCGGTTACGACGCCGCCTGCAATGGTCGCGGCTCCGGCCGCCGCAGTGCCTCCGGAAGCTGTAGGTGCACTGAAGGTTATCTCGGGCGGGAAATTGTAGCCGCTGCCGCCGTTGGTGACCGTAATGGCTGTAACAGTGCCTCCGGCGAGCGTTGCGGTCGCCGTCGCGCCACCTCCTGCCCCAGGAACCAATACCGCTTGATCGCCTGACAATCCCACGGCGCCGTTGAAGTTAAAGGCGAGCGGATTCGAGTAGGCGCCTTGGGTGTACGGAGCGTCCATTGCCCCGGCACTGGTGGCGGGATCACCCGGCTTCAGCGTTCCCGGATACAGCGAATTGAATACATTCGGGAACTGGGTGCCAGGCTTGCCGTTCGCCATGTCATACAGTCCCGACAGAGGACCGAAGGCAAACAGGTACGTCTGCGTGCCGTCGCCCATGGTCGCGAAACCGTCGCCACCGGAGATTTGTTGGCACTTGATCGCCCCGTTCACCTTCGCAGTCGGCACCAAATACCCATCGGCGCCTGTCGCAAATGTCGTCGGCCCTGTGTAGGCCGGCTCTGAATTGTTGTTCGCCGCTACGGGGTGCGTGATGGTGCTGGTTGGACACTGAACCTGAAATGACTGTGCGCTAGCGATGGCAGTTACGACGCAAACCAAGAGCGCCAGCAAGCAGAACTGGTGAATCTTCCTCTTACCCATGCTGCCCCTCCTACTACGAGTGCCGTTGGTCGATTCCATGTATTGGCAGGCGTGGACCGGCTCAACCGGGCCGTCATTCAATGAAAGATGAGCGCTTGCTCGCCGGAGCGAGCAGGTAGTTCGACTGAGCGTTTGTGAATATGAGGTCATCCCTAAGGTGGGTCAAGGAGTAGAAACTCTGTTAGGACTATCTACTCTAGTGCGGAGGATTTCAGCAGCGCCGCTCGGAAATGCCTCTTGGGCCGGTCTTGGGGGCCGGTCTTCGTCATCGGGTCGACCCGGGCAAAAGCGGCTGTTTCCTCGCTCATTGCGGGCCGTTCGCGCTCACGACCGGAATCTAGGAAAGCAAGGCCGGGTGGAACGATTAGCCCATCTGAGCTCCAATTCAAGCTCGGAACCAGGGGTTGACCCCGCCTCGGAGTTTTGACAATCTTATTTCTTCAATGCACCAAGAAGGTCTTTCAGACCCCAGCGGTCGAGGAAGGTATCTCTCCCATGCGGCAGCTCCAGCTTGTCCTCAGTCTCTTGGTTATTGCCACGCTTTCACTGGCTTCCGAGCACGCTGGCGATGACAAGGCGCCCTTTCGGCAGTTCTCGGCACTGGTTCTGCGGGATGGAGACGACGCCAAAATCTCTCCCAATATTTCTCAAATGTTGGGCCTCGTCCCAGTTCCGGCGGCGGTCGATGTGAAGCAGGCTTCGCACCGGGAAGGACAGGTGATCAGAACCTTCAATGTCCGCAAGGAAATTCCTGAAGACATCGTAATTTGGACTTGGGATCAGAAGGTTGGGTCTCGCCTCACCTTTTATCTCACCTCTCCCAAGGGAACTCTGAGAGAGGCCGTACGCTCTGAGACGCAGCCGGGCGGCGAATATCGAGCGGTTCATATACCGATATCGGCGGCCAAGGTGGAATTTCAGAAAGAGAAGCAGTATTGGCTGGCAAGAGCCAAACAAAACTTGCTTCACTGAAATAGCTGCACCCAATCCGCCCAACCGTTGGTAGGTATCGGGGCGCGATGAAACCCGCCCTGGTGGGTCATCTGGCGGGCCCGGCGTGATTCGAACACGCGACCCTCTGCTTAGAAGGCAGATGCTCTATCCAACTGAGCTACGGGCCCGTCGTTTTATTGTACCCGCAGAAATTGTCTGCCGCGTGAGTACTGCATTCCGTTCAACCGGCATCGAACTATGCACCAGGTGGCGGCGGCAGGTTTTTACGGTCTTCCCTGCCTCGAGTCTTGCTGAAGCGGAACCGTGTCAGGCGGGACTACGCCACCCGTTGGCGTCCCCCGCAACCGCTGCAAACGACGCTCCATCCCGTCCAGCACCACCCGCCACATATCAATCTCCAGGTCGAATTGGTGCTTCAGCGGGGTCTGCGTGGTCTGCACCATCGCCAGGTTCATCTCCATCTGCCGCAGCATGGTGCGCATCCGGGCCACGTCGTTTGCCAGCGCCTGGACTTCCTGCTCGTCCACCGCCGACGCCGCCGCCCGGTTGTCATGTTTTCCCGACTGGCCCGGCGCCTGCCCCACCGCTGCCGCCGAAGCCAGCGCCACCACCAGGACGCAAACGATTCGCATGTACCGCTTCATTCCTCACCTCACCATACCTTCCCACTCACCAGACTCGTTTCAAAAATGATTCCTGCAGCTCCGCAATAGCGAGTTTCGAGCTACTCGCAACCCACAACTACACTACCGTGAGTCTATACGCCGCTGCGCCTGCTTCCTGTCTTCTTCCGCCCAAAGCGCACCATTGCGGTACATGGCCCAGCGTGCGAATCCGGTTGTGCTTCAGCCCTACGCGCCGGGAGTTGATGACGGTATGATCGTGCTGTCCTCGCCGGCCTGTACCGGTGGTCGCGCCTGATGGCCGTCTTCTCATCCCACCGTTGGCTCCACCGCGAAGCACCCCTCCGCGTCGCGTTCTATTCCCTGCTTGCCGTCTACTTGCAGACCGTCACCTTCGACTTTGTTTACGACGATCATGTCGCCATCCTGCTCAACCCCTGGCTGGATTCCTGGTCGGGCCTGAAGCACATCTTTACCGGCCAGTTGTGGGGCTTTTCCGATGCTTTCATCCCGGCCCGCCACTACCGCCCCATGTACCTGGCGTGGCTATGGTTGGTGCAACACCTGTTCACCCAGGCGCCCGGCTGGTTTCATCTCTGCGCGCTCTTCACCCACCTGCTTGCCGTCTACCTGGCGTACCGCTTTGCCAGGGCGCTCCTGCATGATGACTTGGCCGCTGCCATCGCCGCCGCCTGCTTCGCCATTCATCCGACCAAGGTGGAGGGCGTCGCTTGGATCACCGCCGCCACCGAGCCGCTGCAGGCGATCTTCGTTTTTGCCGCTCTGCTGACTTACCTGCGAAGTCGTGAAAGCAAGCAACACGCCGCACCTTGGACGCTCGCTTCCTTCCTCTTCTGCCTGGCAGCTTTGATGACCAAGGAAACCGCCGTGGTCCTTCCCGCGATCCTGGTGGCGTTGGAGGTTTGGATGCCGGCCGAGGGACGAAGGCGATCCGCTCTCGCCATCGCCGGCATGGCTG
The DNA here is from genome assembly GCA_020073185.1 of Terriglobia bacterium. Lineage (NCBI taxonomy): Bacteria > Pseudomonadati > Acidobacteriota > Terriglobia > Terriglobia bacterium. The sequence continues at coordinate 5,080 of JAIQFT010000062.1, read as the reverse complement.
CTCCCGCGACGCTCGCCGTCGCCCTCTTCTTGCTCGCGCGCCTTCAGGTGTTGCACGGTTTCGGCGAGTGGGTCGTCCCCGGTTCCGCAACTGAAGTTCTGCTCACCGCTCCTGCAGCGTTCTGGCTATACCTGCGTCAGATCCTCTGGCCGGTGCGCCTCAGCATTCTCTACCCCATCACGGTTGTTGATCGCTTTTCCTTTGCGCGCGTGTTGCTCCCGGCCATCGCGTTGCTCGCCCTGGCCGCCCTTTACTGGCGTTGGGCGCGCCGCTCGCCGATTCTGAAGTTCGCCGCGGTGTGGTTTCTGTTGACCATCATCCCAGTAGTGGGGGAATTTCAGTGGGTGCAATTGCACGACCGCCATCTCTACCTGCCGTCCTTCGCGGTTGCGCTGATGTTGGCGGTGGCTCTCCGGCAAATTCGCTGGACCGCCTCAGTCCCCGCCGAGTCTGCCCAGGCAGCGCTAGCCTTGGCGCTGGTGCTGGTGATGGCCGTCCTCAGCGCGCGCGAGGTGCGCGTCTGGGATTCGGACCTCTCGGTCTTTACCCGCGCCGTCCAGCTTGCTCCTACCAACCCCGAAGCCATTGACTTACTCGCGGAGGCGCAGTTTTACGGCGGACAAAAAGAGCAGGCGCTGGGCACCCTGCAACGCGGCCTGCAATTAGCGCCCAACTCTGACCGGCTCACCTTCTCTCTCGGCACTTATTACTACCAATTGCGTCATTACCAGCGAGCCCGTCTCTACCTGGATCGAGTTGTGACCATGAAGACGGATACCGGCCGTCGCGCGACTGCCCTGTTCGTCCTGAGCAGCATCGACCTGCAGCAGCAAGACTTTGATGCCGCCGAGCGCCGCCTGCGCGCTGCCATTGATCTCACTCCCGGCGTTGCCGGTTACCACCGCGCTCTCGATCAACTCCACCGCGCCCAAGCTCTCCGCTCTGAGCCTCGCACTGCATCGGCCCGCTGAATCATAAGCGCCCGCCGACGCCTTTACCTGCAGACCTCCTGCTTCGTTCGGCAGGTTCCATGCAGGAGCTATGGCTATCTCATAAATGATTTTGGGGAGGGCACAGCTTCAGCGGTACCACCCACAGCCGCGAATAATGGGCGCTTCACAGCCGTCTAATCTTTTCGCTAGCCGATGTCATCCCGAGCGAGGGAGGGCTCCCGCACCTTTCTTCCAGCGCGGGAAACCCGCGTCGAGGGATCTCGGTGTTTCCTCTCTTGGCTACACCAATTCTGAAACTGCCCGATCGTGAATGAATCAGCTTTTACTGAAATGGTTCACTATGAGATATACCTTCTAGTTACGGAAGGACATGTACTAAAGTTACGCGCGAAGTCTTGAATCCATCTGGGATATGGGATAGCATCACAAGCGCCAAGTTACGCCACGGGGGCCTTTACACTTTGTCGCGAAGAGCGGAAACGTAAGTACCGACGTGGCAAGGCCTATTCCCTGGACTGTTCCACCAAATCACCTGTTGTCACTTCATGTAGAGCCGCTGCGGGGTATGCCGCGCAGCCAACCGGCCCGGATTGGGTAGCGTTATGGTGTCACATTGTGCCAATTCGCAGTGCCAAGCTCCCTTCCGCTACCTGAACGCCGGTCGCCTTTTTCAGTTCGAGCTTCATCCTCGTTCGGGAGGCCAGCCTTCCACCCTGCGACATCGGATTGAGCGCTTCTGGCTTTGCCCGAACTGCGCTTCCCACTTGACCGTGACCTTTGACGGCACGCACGTGCAGACTGCTCCCCGGAACCGAGCACGTCGAGGAGGTTCCAATGTCCCGTGAGAATGCTCGTTACCGCGTGCTCATCGTAGATGATGACGAGAGCGTGCTCTTGTCCTTGGAATGGTTATTGGAGACCGAAGGACACGAAACCACACTTGCCTGGAGCGGTGCCGACGCGCAGGTTCTGCTTGCCAGCCGCTCCTTTGACCTGGTTCTCCTGGACGCCAATCTGCGCGACGTCAGCGCCGCTGAGGTGGTGAGCTGGGCGCGCTCGATTGGACACACCTCGCGCTGCATCTTGCTCGAGCCGTCCACCCGGCTGCAGCAGATCGACAGCGTCTGCAAGCTCGGCAACATGGCTATGGCCTGCGGCACACAATTGGCCGCCAACTGAAGGCTTGGTCAGCATCTCGCAGACGCAGCGCCTCACGTCTGCCTTGCCTTTGGAATGCAAGGCGTATACCTTGTACTGCGCAATAGGGTTTACTCATTGCAGCGAGAAGGCATCGAGCACGAAGCCCAACTGGGCGCTATTGGCCCAGACTTGTCCCTGGTGCACGACGTAGATGCATTTCCGCAGGGCATCGGTTCCGTCGCCCCGGCAGATCACGCCGCGCGCACCCGCCCAGAAAGCCCCGATCACTAGTTCGGGCGTTGAACTGTCGAGAAGAAATACCGGTTTCACCCCGGGATAGCGAGCCAGTCTGTGCCGCAGCAAAGCAAAGCCCTTCCGCGCACTGCCATCCCCGCTCACACCCACAACCGTGACATCGGGGTTGAGCCCGGAAACCAATCCCGCGAATCGATCAGGCGACGCCAGCACTCCCACAACGTCGAAGCGGCTGTCCTGGCGCAATGCCTCGACAATCAGTTGGCTCCCCATCGGCGTGGTGTCGGCTACCAATACCCGAACGGCGGCCCCATTGGCACCCTTCGGATTGGCACCTGTGCTGGCCAAGTAGACGCCTCTCTCCCCCACCTAAGAAGTTGTGTGTGACCGAAACTACCGTGAGTGGCGCTTCCTGAAGTTGGCAGCACTCTACCGCCACGCTCAAAGCTTGTTGGACGCCATCTTCCGTCCCAAGGTTAGCTGAAGTCAACCTGCACTATTTTCTTGGAGCCCAATTTCTCTAATGAAGGTATTCCAGACCCGCGAATTTGCTGGCTTCGGTCCGGAGGCTTTCGCCTCTGTCGCAATCCGAGAGAATCTGCGAGTTAGCTTGTTGTTGATCCCCGGCCATTCAAAGGGCAGGCACCCGAGACGCTTTCAGAATCGCGCCGAAACCGCTTGCCGCCGTCCAGGCACAACCCTCGCGGGCGGCTTCTTCACCCCTTGCGAGCAGTGGTGTTGGTTCTCTGCAATGGCAAGCTGAGCGAGATTGGGAGCTGCCGCCACAAACTGTAGGCAGGATCGGCAGATCGAGACGTACGCATGGGTGTGATCGATTGCCAAGCGCTCGAAGTCGGCAGATTGCATACTGACCTCCCGTTGCGCAGCGGGATTCTTTCACACTTGCCAAACCTCGATCAGTGCCCTAGCTCACGAATCAACGTGACGCAACAAAGCCTAATCTCCGGCTGCGCCTGAAGCGAGGCGCCGCAGGAGCAGCGCGTGGCCGAATCGCCCAGCAGTCAAGGGGAACCCGAAATAGCGCGGCCATAGGCAGGGACAAGTTCGCAGATAACCCGCAGTAGTTCCTCCGGGGAAACGGGTGGTTTCAGCCAGACATTCACACCCATCGGCCGGGCGACCACTTCTCCGCTGACAAACACCACGGGAATCTCGCTCTTCTCTCTCACTAACTTAACGAAGAGATGCTCTTGCGGGCCGGATACCGTCTGGTTAACCAAAATGAGATCGAACTCTGCCGTGGCAAAGAATTGCAGCGCAGCCCCGACACCGCAGGCGCACGTTACTTTGCACCCGCCTCGCTCTAGAAACTTTAGCGTGCTGTCGGGTAGGCACCGCTCGTAACAGACGGAAAGGAGTTTGCGCGCCATAAGCACGCTCCATCAAACAATTTATGGTGTTGCCAGCTTCATCCTGACATGTGACGAGGGCTGGCGCGATGACCTGCATCACAAACCGCCAAGCCCGTTCCCGGTATGGGAACTCCTATTGGCAGCTTGGCCTGAACTCTGGCTTTCGCTTCGCGTCCTCATGCGCGACCTCGCAAAGGGTGCGGCACCGACAATCTGGTAAGGGACTAGACTAGGCCTCAACCGCGTACTCGTTGAGCTTGCGATACAAGGTGGTCTTGCCGATGCCGAGCAGGCGGGCGGCCAGCAGCTTGTCGCCCTTGAGCTGTTCAATGGTGCGCAGAATAGCTTCCCGCTCCAGTTCAGCGAGGGACCGGATCTTACCCCCTTGGGCCGCTTCCAGCGACATGCGGTAATTGGCATTCTGGATGGGCGATTCCAAGTCGGCGGTCTGGATATAGGGGCCGGAGCTGAGGGCACAGGCGCGCTCCAGGCAATTTTCCAGCTCGCGCACGTTGCCCGGCCAGTCGTAACCCATCAGGAGGTTCAGCACCTCCTCGCTCAGAGTGTGCTGCGAGCCGGTGCCGCGCGACGACCTCTCCAGGAAGTGCTCCGCCAGCAGCGGAATGTCCTGCTTGCGCTCCCGCAGCGTCGGAACCTTCAGGCCGAGCACGTTCAGGCGGAAGTAAAGATCGCGGCGAAACGTGCCGTCGGCCACAGCTGACATCAGGTCGCGATTGGTGGCAGCCAGGATGCGCACGTTGATGGGGACGCGCTTGGTGCTGCCCACTGGCCGGATTTCCTTCTCCTGGATGGAGCGCAGCAGTTTGGCCTGGAGGTCGACCGTCAATTCGCCGATCTCGTCAAATAAGACAGTCCCGCCCTGGGCTGTGGCGAGCAATCCTTCCTTACCGCGCACCGCACCGGAAAAGGCGCCACGCACGTACCCGAAGAGTTCGCTTTCAATCAGGGTGGGAACCAGGGAACCGCAATCCACCGGGATGAACGGCTTGTCATGATACGGCCCGGAGTAGTGGATCGAACGCGCCACCAGCTCTTTGCCCGTGCCAGTCTCGCCCATGATGAGCACAGGATGAGTGCTCTGCGCCGCCTTGGCGATGATGCGGTAGAGCTTCTCCATTTCCGGCGAACGGCCGATAATGGAGCCGAAGCCATGCTTGGAGCGCAGGCGCTCGCGCAACACGCGTTTCTCGGTGGAAAGTTTGAGTTCGTCCATGGCGCGCTCCAGCATGACGCGGAGCTCGTCCAGGGTGAACGGCTTGCTGATGTAGTCAAACGCACCCATCTTCATCGCCTGCACCGCCGAGGGAACCGTGGCGTAGCCGGTGATAATGGTGACCA
>JAIQFT010000061.1 GCA_020073185.1 Terriglobia bacterium | reverse complement strand
GCGTACGCCACCAAAATCCTCCGCCGCAGATCGTCGGAAAAGGCTCGTGCCATCAGCTGTATTCGCAGAGACCGCCAGCACCAGCAGCTTACGTCCAAACACTCATTCGCGGGTATATCTACTCGGGAACCGCTCTAGAAGTCTACCGCAGCGGCGGGCGGCGAGGGCAAAAGGCCCGGAATCGGCCGGTCAACGCGCACGCGCAATCCGTATGCGCAATAATCACAGAAAGATTCCACTCTCGAAGTCCGGGCCCGGCTCAGTTTCGTTCCTCCGGCAAGCAGAGGTCATGGGGTGGGAAAACTGGAAGGAGCACAGGCGATGTTAGTGGCCCTTTGCCAGGCGACGCCCTTGAGCACCAACCTACAGTGAATCGCAAGGAAGCGGAGAAGCAGTACTCTACCGGTTACCGTCAAGCGGCTGACCTGAACTGCCCATCCCCAGCCCCGGGGGTTCTGCCGGCGCCGCGCTTGGTGTTCTTTACGACGTCGCCGTAGAATCTTAGCTCCGGTGGTTGGTAAGGCCGTCTGCCTTTCGCCGTGGGCTGATGTTCTCCGTTCGCAGCACTCATGCCCTGCGCTCCTCCTGCATAAGTCTAACATCGACCAATGTACGGAGGGAGTATCCCCAAGCGCTGGCTCCCGGCGACTGCTTCGATCCGCGTCACTGAATTCTCATTCACGCGCGGAGCGCGGTCTCTTTGCTTGGCAGGCGGAATTCATACGGAAGCAAGAATCAGCAGAACGCACCGGCGGCGTTCAGCAAGAGAGATCCTCGACGAGCAACTCCGCATACAAGTCTCTCACGGCTGGATCCAGACCCGGATTTCCATGAATGACGTTAAGCGGCCGACCTACTTGGTCCGTCCGTAGACCCGCCTGCCTTGGAGTGCGTGTTCCTGACGACGTCGCCGTAAGGCCTAAGCTCGGGTGCCACGTAAGGCTTCTTCTGGTCTGCGTTGGGCGGCTGATCTGGCCTCGAGTTACTCACTTGTTGATCTAGGCTCGAGTCACTCACTGTTGGTGCTCCTCCTCCGCTGTTGGCGCGAGCTTATCATCAATCGAGTTGGCCGAAGAACAGCCAAGATGAAGGCCGGTGTAGCGCAGCCATAAGCCCAGGTTAGCGGTCTTCCAGAGAAGGTTGAACTTAGTGGTCGACCCCGACAAGCACTCGGCGTACAGAGTCCGCAGCCCCTCCACATCAACGTATTCCTCCAGGATAGAAGGGGAGCCGTAGATGACGTCTTCGAGAAGGTCCTGTCCGCAAGACAGGACGGCGTGGGCAAGGAAGCGGGAGGGATTGGCTTTCGTGCCCCGCCAGCGAATCTTGTCCGGCACGATGCCCGCCGCAGCGCGCCGCATGACCACGCGGTTCCAACCCTTCTGGAATTTTTGCGTCGCCGGCACCGCCAGGCAGTACTCCAGCAGTCTCTTGTCCCAAAACGGGTACCGGCACTCCAAACCTAGCCTGGCGGCATGCTTTCCGACGATCTCGAAGGACAGCGCCACCGCATTTGCCGTAAGGTTCTGCCATTGACTCATCACTGGCCGGTTCAGCGGCACCTGCTTCAGTCTTGGCGGCCAGAGTTCGAGGTTGATACCTGCTCGCTGCGCAAATGCCCGATCAATCAGCGTATGCGGCGTCGCATCCCAGGTCCTTTTTAGCCGCCTCCAGGCGGTGATGAGCGGATGCGGAAGAGCGAGATGAACGTAACCCTTGAACATAAGCCACCGGGGGAACCGGCTAACGGTGGCGAACTGCATCATTTTCCGCCAGGCTGAGATCCAGTGTCCTGTCCGGAGATGCTCCAAAATCAGGTCATCGCCGTAGCCGACGGCGTTGTCCCCATCGTCCCCGTCCAGCAGCACGCGCACGCCGCAGTCGCGAGCCACCTGTTCAAGGGGAGGGTAAACCAGCAGAGCCTGCGTCCAAAGCGGCTCCTCGACGTCGCGAAGCAGCCTATCCAAGTCCTCGAACAGGTTGAGCGAATCGACAGCCACGGAGTGAGGCACGACACCGCCACCCGCCAGTACCTCCTGTATGTACTCCCGCTCGTCGGCTTCGGGGAAGTTCTCGTAGATGCGGGAAAATGTGTGCAGCGCGGGACCGCCCGCCTGCTGTAGCATCTGCCGCGCAAAACAGACGATGGAGGAAGAATCCAGCCCGCCGCTGAGATAGGAGCCCACCGGAAACGCGCTGCGCAGGCGGCACTGCACCGCCTCGGTGAAAATTTCGCGCAGGCGCTCCGCGTATGCTTCCTCGCTCGACAGTGTTATCGCGCGGCCCGGATCCAACTCCCAATACTGCCGCGACGTCACGCCGGTTGCGGCAACGGTGAGAGTATGTGCTGGGGGGGACCGCAGCACGTCCTTATAGAAAGTGATGCGGTTGTTAAAATCCTGCAGCAAGTACGTGGCGACCATCGCATCATTCAGTTCGCGCGGGACACCGGGCACCTGGAACAGCGCACCAATCTCGGAAGCGAAGGCGAAGAACCGGCCGGGCCGATGGTAGTAATAAAAGGGGTTGACGCCGACGCAGTCGCGCACGCAGTACAGTTGCTGCCTGCGCTCGTCCCAGATGACAAACGCAAAGTCTCCCAGCAGTTTTTCCGCGCACGGTTCTCCCCAGCGTTCATAGGCGCGCAGGATGAGCTCAACGTCGGTGAGCGACTCGCGCGCCTTGCCGCCGGTGCCAAGTTCCGCAATCAGTTCATCGCGGTTATCAACCCGCGCATCGGCGGTGATGACCAGGGTTCCGTCGGCATTTGCCAGCGGCTGCTTCTCGTGCAGCGATTCCGGCGTGACCCACAGCAGGCGATGCCCAAGGCCCACCGGTCCTTTAAGCCACGTGCCCCGGCCGTCGGGCCCTCGCGGCGCGAGGCTCTCCTCCATGGCCGCAAGTACCTTGCGCTCCACCGGCTTGCCATCGAAATAGACGATCCCGAAAATTGCACTCATGGAACCCTACGAATCTCCGAATACCAAACGGCGCAAGCGCCTTCTGATGGGGTGGGGAAGCATTTGTCGTAGAAAGCCGAGCGGCGGCGGCTTGCGCGGAAGCAGTTTGAACCGCCGGCGCACCTCTTCCAGCATGGCCGAGCTGACCTGGTCGCTGCCGAACCGCCGCTCATAGTCGCACGCCACATCGGCGGCGAACCCGAATTGCTGGTCGGTCAGGGCAAAACTCCACAGCTTTACATAGTCGTGGCGGTCGGCATCGGTCTCGGCGAGAAACGCAATCGTCCTGAGGAAGCGGGCGAACAGCCAACCCGGGGAGACCCGGTGCCAGCGCTCCAGGAACCCTTCATCGATCGCCGCGCCTGACTGGCGGAGGCGCTCCAGCGTGGCTGCGCGCATCCTGACGAACCCGTGCGAGCTGAGCCGCGATAGCCAAAAACCGCGCGCCAAGATGCCGTCGAATGCCGTGAGCCTCGATCCCGGCTCGGGCCACAGATCCACGATATCGAAGCCTGTGTCCAGCGCCAGCACGTGTGCCTGCAAATGCTCGCTGCTGCTGGTAAACAGGCGCAGATCAACACCGCCTACGTACACATGGAACCAATCGACTCGATCCACTCCACAGCGCTGCAAGGCGGAATCGACGCTGGTTGGGGAACAACTCAATTGCCCCGTTTTTCGCGCGGCACCATCCAGATACTCGGCGCAACCGCTGGATGGCTCCAAAACACAGCAATATAAGGGATCCCGTGTAGTGTGAAACGTCACCGAAGTACCGGGAACAAGCATGGTCTGCGGTACCACGATCCCATTCACCAGATGGACGCCCGCAAAATGCGAGCACGCAGCGCGCATCTGCTCGGCTTCGTATCCCACGCCGATGTACGTGGACTGCGACGCGAGGTTGTCCCAGATCGCCGCCGGTCGTCCTCTGGGACCTAATTCCAGCAGCACGGGATGGGCGCCGGCCATGGCCAGCGCGTGTTCTGCCGCGATATTGCTGCTGGACGCAGATTTCAATGGATCCTCGTCACGCAATCCGGAGAGACAGCCGCCGCCCGCCAGTCGAACTGCGCTAAGATGCCAACAAGCATATGGGGAAAGAATTTCGGAGTCGCTGTTCTCAGTTTATTTTACACGCGCATCGAGCCGCCCAGTCCGCATGAACCTGCCCCCGGCACAATCCTTTTGTCCGACCACGACGGTTGGTTTGCCGCCCGCGAATGCGGCGGAGAATGCCCGCCGCGCGGTGGATTTGCTTGGCCTGATGTGCGGCGAATATGTTTCCGGCCGCAACCGCGGAGCTGCCGGAGAACTGGCGGCCTATCCCGACCTGGCCTTCCTCGCTTCCGTCGCCGACCGGCACGGAGTCCTTCCGCTGCTGGCGCGTGCCCAGCAAGACGCCCGCATAGGCTCTCCCGCCGTCGATGCCATTCGGCAGCGCGCGCGCCAGGTCGCCCTGGACAATCTGCGCCTCTCGGCGGAGCTTCTCGACATCATGCGCGTCCTCGAGGCTGGCGGGATTGACGCCCTCGCCTACAAAGGTCCCGCCATGGCGCAGCTACTGTACGGCAATGTGACGCTTCGCCAGTCGTGCGACCTCGACATCCTGGTCGCGCCGGCCGATGTGTCGCGCGCGCTGGAAGCCTTGCACAACGCCGGCTACAGCGACCGGCTCCCGCTTCGTCCGTCACTCTTCGCGGCTTTTCTACGTACACAATCTGAATGGCAGCTCGTGGGAAGGGAATCGGGCACTGTGGTCGAGCTCCACTGGGCGCCCTTCCGCAAGTACTTTTCTCTCGATTTTCCCGTCGTGGACTTGAAACGCGCGAGCGTGAGCGTAACCGTCGCCGGGCGGCAGGTCGCCGTGCCCGCCCCTGACGATCTGTTCCTGCTGTTGTGTGCTCACGGCACGAAGCATTTCTGGTACCGCCTCCTTTGGCTGGTGGATGTCGCGCTATTGCTGCGCGAGCGCGCCGCCGCCGCGCAGCACTTACTCGACGTTTCTCAACGGGAAGGCGTGCGCCGCATCGTGCTGGTTTCCGTCGCGCTCGCCGCCCGCATATTGCAGCTGGAGTTGCCACCCGCCATAGCAGACGCCGTACGGCGGGACCCTGCCGTGCCGCCTCTGCTTGAGGCCATGGCACAGTCGCTGTATACCGGCGACGCGCCGGCTGACAAGCTGGCTGAGAACCTGTTGCTGCTCCGCTGTCGCGAGCGCTGGTCCGACGTCCTCCTGATCGCGCTCCGGCTGGCCTTCAATCCCGGCCCGCCGGACTGGCTCAGCGTCTCGCTGCCAGGGTCGCTTGCGTGGCTGTATCCGCTGGTGCGAGTCGCGCGCGCCATGCGCTACCTGCCGCGTTTGGCGCGCCGGTTGCTCCCCATTCCCAAACAAAGCCGAAACTAGTTCAACGTGATGTCATGAACCAGCACGGGGCCCTGTTCGCGGCGGACGACGTTGCGCGACGCCCCCTCTACCTCCTCAGCGCTCGCCAGCGCAGCCAAGACATAGAACAGCGCGGCATTGGCGGCTACGTGCAGGTTAAAATCCACCAGCCCATGCACCAGCACACCGGCACATGCCACCAGGGCCGACAGTTTTGCCGAGGAGACAAATCCCGCCGGCCTGGTGCGGCGCAGCGCCGAGCGGAACATGCCGATCAGGAACCATAGCATGATCGCGAACCCGATCACACCCGTCTCCGCCAGCAATTGCAGGAAATCGTTGTGCGCGGCGTTGACGAAACGATCGGTATAAAACGTCTGAAATTGCGGGAACGCGGCGGGGAAGCAGTTCAGCCCCCAACCGAGGATGGGACGCGCCTTGGCCATCGCGAACGTATCTTTGTCCAGCGCCAAACGGAAGCGCGCGTCCAGCGTGTTGCTCATGGTGGCTCCGCCCTCGGTATAGGCGCTCTCGATGCGCTGCGAAACCCGGGAGCCGCCCAACCATGTAAGAAACGCCACGCCGATGACGGCCAGGATGGCGAGATCGCGAAGCCGCTCGCTGGAGCGTCCACGGAGCAACATCAAGGTCGCACCAAATACGACCTGCACGGCGAACGAAATCATGCCTCCGCGCGAACCCGACAGGAAGATGGTGCTTCCCATCATCAGGATGGCGAATCCAAGCAGCGCTTTCTGCGGCGGCGTGGCGCGCTGCCGCATCATCAGCGCCAGCGGCAGCGGCGTCAGCAACTCCATCAGGCCCGCCCAGTGGCTGTGGTTCGCGTAAGGACCGTACGCCCACGCCTTGACCGTCGGCGTCCGGACCCAATAGAGCTTGCCGTTTGACGTGAGGTCCTGCAGGATGGCAAACACCGCCAGCAGAAACCCAAACACGCTCATGCCGAACAGAAACCTCTGGATCTGCTGCCGGCTATGAAAGCTCTGGATGGCGACAAACATCAGCAGCCCGTACGCCAGGTAGCGGAAGCTCTCCTGCACGGTCGCGTAGCGGTAAACCGAGATCCCGAACACCAGTTGCACGGCAACCAGCAGAGCGAAGGCGAGGGTAGGGAAGTACAGCGGGCTGGGCCGCAGTTCCAGTTTGCCCCCCACCACCTGGCGGGCCGCCCACAGCAGGAACAACGCGGCCGCGCCGCACTCCAGGATGAACTCCGACCACGGCTCTGTCGTGCCAAACGCCAGCGCGGCGAACCCCAGCACCAATCCCAGGCCGAACAACAGCAGGTTGTCCCACAACTCGACACGATCGCTTGCATCCGGCCAAGTCAGGCCCGAGGGTGCGTGACGGACAACGACGGAAACCGGAGTTTTCACCGGCATGCCTCCGGCGCGGCGCGCGTCAGCCGTAGATCGTCGGTCCATGCCCGGCCGCGGATCGCAGTATCGGGCTTGTTACGCACGATCTTCAATTCTAGGAAGTGGGTGCCGGGTTCGGTGCGGAAGGTTTGCCGCCGCTCTTCCCAGCCGTGGGTACCGGTCATGTCTTCGGTGAGCACGTAAGCGTGCGCCGTCTTCACATCCTGCAGCGAGAACCGCGGGCCGCCGACGCTGTCCAATTCGCTGGTGCGCAGGAACGCGGAGAACTCGTAACACTCGTCCCCGTCCACCGGCACGGTTTGCCGCAGCCCGAGGTCACTCACCGGCTGCCCGTTGAAGGTGATCAGCAAGGCATGCGTTCCCCCGTGAATGGTGGAGTTGTCCACCTCCAGAGTGACGTTCTCGCTGACCGTGTAGTGCCAGTCGAAACCGACATTCAGGATGTTGTGTTCGAAGCGGCCGTTCACGATCAGATTGTCGGCGGAGTAAGCGTACGGCTGAAGTTCAGGGTCCAGCTTGGCCAGGTCGTTCCAGGCCGAACGCGCCCGGGCGGAGTTGTTGCGCTCCACCAGGCTCGCCAGGTAATTGGCGGCGAAGCGGATTGGGATGTGCTTGCCCAGCCCGACGGCGCGTGACCACACCATATCGGCGGCCTGGTACTGGCGCGCGTCGGTCAGCAGCTCTGCAAACTGGAGACAGTAATAGGGATTCCGCGGCAGCACCTGGTCAACCACGCGTACGAAATCGTTGTTCGTGGCCCGCAAGCTGAGCAAGACGGCACGCGCCAGATTCTTGCCCGTGGTGTCGCCTTCCAGGGCGTTGTGAAACAGCGACAGGGCGCGGTCGGTGTCCCCGGCCACGAGATAAAAGTTTCCCGCCTCCCACGCGATGTCGGGGTCGTGCGCATCGTAGCGGACGGCTTGATGAATCGCGTTGCGCTGCGCCGCCGCATCGCCGGTGTATTGGTATGCCAGGCCCAAGTCGAGCCAGTATCGTGCGTGGTGAGGATCGAGGGAAAGGGCCCGCTGCAACAGAGGAATGGACCCCGGAACATCCTGCATGAACACCGAGCGCACTCGCCCAAGCCGGTACCACGCCTGCGCATTGCCCGGTTCCAGGCGCACGGCACGCTCGAGCACTTCCGGGTCGGTGCTGTCGGCGGCGCGCGAGACGAGGTAACTCCGTCCGGCGCGATACACGTACCCGGCGATCAGGCCGAGGCAAAGGGCGCCGAACAGGAGCTTTCGTCGCGCAGAATGCAGCTCGATGCGCATGCACAATTCGCGGCTGCGCGTTCCGAGCAGCGCAGGGCCCGCGGGTAACGTCAGCTATGCCGCGATTCGCTGTAGTAGCGGTTCTTCTGCCCGTAACCGTACGAATAGTAATAGTAGTATGACCCGGGCGAGGTCAGGTCCACCCCGTTCAGCAACGTGCCGGTGACACGCGCATTCACCTGCAACAGCAGGTCGCGCGCCTGCCGCAGCGCATTCTTGGTGGTCACGTCGGAGCGCACCACCAACACCACGGAATCGGCGTAGACGGACAGCACCACCGCGTCGGTCACCGACAGCACCGGCGGCGTGTCAATGATGACGTGGTCGTACTCCTCTTTCCATTTCGCTAGGCAATCCTGGAAAAACTTGGTCGAGAGCAGCTCCGCTGGCTGCGGCGGCGGCGGGCCCGCCGGCACCGCCCACAGATTCGGGATTTGCTGCGACTTCAGGATGATGTTCTCCAAGCCCTGGCCGGTCGCCAGCAGCGTGCTCAGCCCGGAGCGGTTGGGCATGCCCAGCGCCCGGTGAATGCTGGGACGGCGGAGATCGCAATCCACCAGCAGGACGCGCGCGCCCATCTGCGTCAGCACTACCGCGCTGTTGAGCGCCGTGGAGGTCTTGCCCTCCTGCGGCAGCGGGCTGGTGATAACGATGGTCTTGGGCGGCGTGCCCGAGCCGGAGAGCAACAGCGAAGTGCGCAGAGCGCGGTAGGCCTCTGCCGACTGCGAGCGCGGCCGGAAGTGCGCGATCATGTGCGACTCGTTGTCGGCCTCAGCCGTCGCTCCGCTGGAGCGCGCCAGCAGTTTGCGTACCGGTGCGCGGGCGCTGAGCGGAATCACGCCCAGCGAGGGCAGGGCGGCCGCCGACTCCGCCTCTTCCGGCGAACTGACGGTCGTATCCAGGGACTCGATCAGGAATGCCAGGCCGATGCCACTCCCCAGTCCCAGCAGCAGGCCCAGCATGATGTTCAGCCGCTTGTTCGGCCGCGACGGGCTTGCGGGCACCGCGGCGGCGTCCACAATGCGCACGTTGCTGGAATTCAATCCCGCCGATACCTGCGCTTCCTTCAGCTTCTGCAGTAAGCCGTCGTAGAGCTGGCGGCTGGTGTCGGCGTCGCGCTTGAGCATGGTGTACTCAATCGCGTCCTCGTTGAGCTTGTTGGCTTCAGACTTTTGATTCTCGAACTCCCGCCGCAGCATGCTCTCGCGCTGCAAGGCCACTTCGTAATCGCTTTTCAGCCGCGCCGCGTTGCGCTTCAACTCGGTCTGGATGGAGCTTTCGACCGCCGCCAACTGGTTGCGGGCCTCCACCATCTTTGGGTGCGACGGCCCGTACAGCACCTGCAACTGCGCGATGTGCGTCCTCAGCGTTGCCTGCTGCTGCTTCAACCCAATCAGCAGGCTGTTGGAATCGGCGCTCTTGGCCAGGTTGTGGATCTGCTCCGGGTCGTCGGCCTGAGTCATGCGGTAGGTGGCTTCCCTCTGGATCCGTTCCGCTTCGGCAGTCGTCAGTTCCTTGTTCAACTGGTCGAGCTTGCTCAGCGTGATGTTCTGTTTTTCGTCAACCCCGACGATCTGCTTCTGCTTCTGGTAATCCACCAGCTTCTGTTGCGTCGTTTCCGACTTCACCCGCAAGTCGGTGAGCTGCTTCGAGAGCCACTCCGAGGCTTGCATCGTGGACTCGAAGTGACTGCGGATGTTGTGTTCGATGTAGGCGTCGATCATCGTGTTGACGACTTCCGCCGCCACCTGCGGATTGGCGCTGGCATAACGGATCTCCACCAGCCGCGTGCGCGGCACCGTGGTTACGCTCAATCCCCCCTTGATCCGGCCTGCCGAGCGCGCCGCCTGCGTCACATCGAGTTTCACGTATTCACCGGCGCCGAGTCCCGGGGTGCCTTTGAGGCCCAGATAAGCTGCCGCTGTCGGAGAGAGCCGCCGGGCGACGTCCGCCGCCAGCGCGTCACTTTGTAAAATCTTGACCTGCGTCTCGATTTCGACCGTGTCGTCGTCCCCGCCGCCACCGTAAGTGCCAGACTCCTTAAAGGGAAGAATGTTCTGGGCAGGCTTGTTGACCTCAATTCGTCCCGAGGCCTCGTAGATCGGCGTCATCCTCAGGGTGGCGATGGTCGCCAGCGTTCCCATGATGACCAGGGAAGCCAGGATCAACCAGCGGTGCTTGTACAGCGTCCGCAGGTATTCCCAAACGGAAATACCTTCCTGCTGGAACGGGTAATAACCGGATGTTAAGGGAATGCTTGGGAATTCAACCGATTGCGGCTCGTAGGGAGCGGGTACGCTGCTCCCTGAGGTCAACTGCCTCGGATCCATCCACCGCTCCTGACGGCCCAGGTAGCAATTAAATTAATGTAGGCCGCTTTGTTATGAACGACGATAGTAGCAGCTTTCCTGGTCAGGTGACACGAAATGTCACCTCTTCGGCAACAAACATAGGTACTATCTGTCCCAGGTACTTTCTGTATGTGATGCGCGAGTGGCGTAGCGGGTGGCCTCAATCATAGATTCAGAAGCTGCCGGTCTGCAGCGAGCCATCGGGTGCAATCCTTGTCCCGGCGCAAGGTGTGCTTAACTAAATAACTATGTGTGGCATCGCGGGAATCCTCAAACTGTCCGGGCCGGTGACATCGCAGGAAGTAACCGCGGTACTCCGGATGCTTGACGCCGAGATTCACCGCGGCCCCAACGATTGGGGCATTCTGTTTCCCGACTCGGTCGCCAACGATGCCCAGGTGCTGCGCGAGATCGAAGCCCGCGGCCGCGGCCACGATTTTTCCTATCGCGCCAGCGGATCGGGAGTATCGGCGGTGCTGGGCACGCGCCGTCTCTCCATCCTCGACCTGTCGGAAAAGGCGCGCATGCCGATGGGCAGCCACGACGGCCGCACCTGGATCACCTACAACGGCGAGATTTACAATTTTCGCGAATTGCGCGCCGAACTGATCGGGCGCGGCTACTCCTTCCGCTCCGAATCCGACACCGAAGTGCTGCTCCACGGTTACGAAGAGTGGGGCGAGGATTTGATCCCTCGCCTGCACGGCATGTTTGCTTTCGCCGTGCTGCGGACCGGCGCCCGGCCCGCGCTGCTGCTCGCCAAGGACCGCTTCGGTATCAAGCCGCTTTACTACTTTGCTGACGATGAGCGCCTGCTGTTCGCCTCCGAGGTCCGCTCGCTGCTGGCCAGCGGTCTTGTTCCGCAGCGGCATGATCTCGAGGCCATGGTGCGTTTCCTGCAATTGGGATCCGTACCGCTGCCGCTGACCACGGTGCGTGGCGTATGCGCCTTGCCTGCCGCGCACCTGCTCGCCACCGAGGACGGCAAGATTCGTGTGCGCCAGTACTGGGACCTGGGCCAGTGTTTCCGTAATCGCAAAGAAGCGGACAAAGGGGAGGACCGTGTCCTGCGCTTACTGACCGACTCCGTCCGTGCCCACTCGGTCAGCGACGTTCCCCTGGGAATCTTTCTCAGCGGCGGCATTGACTCCTCAGCCCTGGTGGCCTTGGCCAGCCTGGCCGGACAGCGTCCGGTCAAGACCGTTACTCTCACCTTCGAGGAGCCTGAGTACGACGAGTCCCTCTATGCGCGCGCCGTGGCCCGCAAGTACGGCACGCAACATGGCGAAGTCCGCCTCACGCAGGGCGATTTCTTCCAGGAATTACCCCGCATCTTCGGCGCCATGGACCAGCCCACGGTGGACGGCGTAAATGCCTACTTCGTCTCCAAGGCGGCAAAGGCGCTGGGGCTGACCGTGGTTTTCGCCGGCACCGGCGCCGACGAAATCTTTCTCGGATATCAACATCTGCGGCAAGCCGCCTCCGTCGGGCGCATCTCCCAGGTGATGGCGCGCATCCCCAAACCCCTGCGCTCGCGCATCGTCCGCACCGCCTACAACGTCGGCATTCCCTACGGGCGCCGCGAACGGCTCACCTACTTAAACCGACCCACCTGGGAGAACATGTACCTCCTAATCCGCGGGCTCTTCGCCCCGCAGCAAATCCAACAATTTCTCGGCATCACCGAGCGCGAGGTGCGCGATCTCGGCCTCTGCATCCCCGCATCCCACCAGACGCCCGACACCAGCTTTGCCGATTTCATGGTCAGCCTCGAGTTCCACCACTATCTGCAGAACCAGTTGCTCAAAGACACGGATTTCATGAGTATGAGCCACTCCATCGAGGCGCGTGTTCCTTACCTCGATAATTGTGTCGTCGAGTACGTGCTTGGCGTCCCTGCTCGGCGTCGGCTGCAAGGGCACACGCCGAAGCCCCTGTTGGTAAAAGCCTTGGGCGACCGTTTGCCGCAGAGTGTGTGGGACCGTCCCAAGCAGGGCTTCAGTTTCCCGTTCGGCGAATGGTTGCGCTCCGATCGCGGCTCCCTCGAAGCCGATGTGCAGGCGCGTCGGTTGTTTGAATCGCACGCCGTGCAAGAACTGTGGGCGCAGTTTCGCCAGGGCCGAGTGCACTGGTCGCGGCCATGGGCGCTGTCGGTGTTGACGCGTGCTATGGAAGCCGAGCAACCGGTCGCGGCCGCCCGCGCTGCTGCGGTGCCTGCGGTTTCTTTACGTGCTCCGGCGGAAGTGGCCCCGGCATCCCTGCCCGCACCTGCGCCGGCGCGCAGCACCGGGCCCGGCGGGATGAGGCGCGGCGCGCTCCGCGCCGGACAGCAACACGTGCTGGTGCTGCTCACCGATCTGCTCGACGCCTTCGGCGGCATCCAGACCTTCAACCGCTCCCTGGTCAAGGCGCTCGACGGCATCGCCGTTGCGCGCCGCTGGCCTGTCGAGTTGCTGGTGCTCAACGACCGCCGTCGTGCCCATTGCGAGTCTCCCTACTTCGATCCCGAGGCGGTCGCCTACCGGTCGTTCCAGCGCAACTCGACTCAATTCGTGAGCGCTGCCGTGCGCGCCGCCTCCCGCGCCACCACCGCTATCATTGGCCACGTCAACTTCTGCCCGGTGTTGCCGCTCATGAAGGTCTCTGCCACGGCGGTGGATTTCATCCTCGTCGTGCACGGCATTGAGGTGTGGAAGCCGCTCTCCCTCTTGCAGCGCTGGGGCGTGCGGCAGTTGAATGAAGTGTTGACCGTCAGCGACTTTACCCGCGACGAGATGCGCCTGCATAATCAGGTCAACGGGCTGTCCTTCACCACCTTTCCTGACACGCTCGATCCTTTTTATGGCGGAGCCGATGCTGGCGACGCACGCGCCCGGCTCGGCCTGCCTGCCGGTCGCATGCTGCTGAGCGTCTCGCGCCTCCACGAGACCGAGTTTTATAAGAGGATTGACCTCATCCTGGAGTCCATGCCGGCGGTGCTTAAGCAGGCGCCCGATGTTTTCCTCGTGGTAGTGGGCGAGGGCAGAGACCGCGCCCGCCTGCAACGGCTTGCAGCCCAACTCCGCCTCGATGATAGAGTGAGGTTCACCGGCCGCGTTTCGGAGGAGGACTTGCCGCTCTATTACCAGGCATGCGACGTTTTCGTCCTCCCCAGCCTGAAAGAGGGGTTCGGCATCGTTTTCCTGGAGGCCATGCAGTACGCAAAGCCGTGCATCGGCGCGCGCGCCGCCGCCGTTCCAGAGGTCATCGTGGACGGCGAGAGCGGCCTGCTCACTGCCCCTGGCGACGCCCGCAGCTTGGAGCTCGCCATCACCGCCCTGCTCAGCGACGAAGCCCTCCGCCAAGCCATGGGTCGCGCCGGACTGCGTCGACTCGAAACCAACTTTTCTTTTTCCGCATTCCGCCATCGGCTCGAGGAGGTCCTGTGTCGGCCCCCGGCCTGAGCGCAGCGAAATTCAGCCAAGCGCCGAATCGCGGCGCCGCTGCCCCCACAGTCACCCTGATCGCCCCATCCCGGGGCCTCTCGGCGGTCAACCTGCGCGAGCTTTGGGAAAACCGCGAGCTGCTCTATTTCCTCGCTTGGCGCGACATCAAGGTGCGCTACAAGCAGACTGCGCTCGGCGCCACTTGGGCCCTTCTGCAACCGCTGTTTCTCATGGTCATCTTCACCTTTCTGTTCGGACGCGTCGCTAAAGTCCCGGTGCCGGTGCCTTATCCAATCTTCGCCTTCTGCGGCCTCCTGCCCTGGCAACTGTTCGCCTTTGGACTCGGACAATCCAGCAACAGCCTGGTGCAAAGCCAGAACCTCATCAGCAAGGTTTATTTCCCGCGCCTGGTGATTCCCATCGCCTCCGTTATTGCCGGCCTGCTCGACTTCGCCATCGCCTTCGTCCTGCTGCTCGGCATGATGGTGTACTATCGCGTCCCGCCCGGCTACGGCGTGTTCCTTCTCCCGCTGTTTGTGCTGCTCGCCGTGCTCACCGCATTGACCGCCGGCATTTGGCTCTCCGCCGTTAACGTTCGCTATCGTGACGTCCAGTACACGCTCGGATTTCTCGTTCAATTCTGGATGTTGGCCACACCCGTGGGCTATCCCAGCTCCGTGGTTCCGGCGCGCTGGCGCTGGGTCTTGGGGCTCAATCCCATGGCCGGCGTGGTCGAGGGTTTTCGATGGGCGCTACTTGGCCGCGGCGACAAACCCGGCATCATGCTCGGCATCTCCGTCGGCGTCGTGCTGCTTTTGCTGATCGCTGGCCTGCACTACTTCCGTCGTGTGGAACGCACTTTCGCCGACATTGTTTGACCGCTCCGCTGATAAACACCGCCGCTGCACACGTTTACAGAAATCAGCGGTGGACGTTGGACCAGCATCGCGGAGTCTCAACCTCATCGGGCACTGATTCCCTCCCGAGCTTCGTCAATTTCCCAAATCTGCGCCGTTAGACTAGTCCCCCAGGTGCGAAGCGGTCTTTGGGCAAATGCCAGTTCAGAGTCGCAAAGCTTTGCAGTTGTTCGTGGAATCATTTCAAACCGCCAGCGTAAGTCGATATTAGCTAATGGACTTACCTCGCTCCAAATTGGAATGCCAATTGCTTTGCTAGGAGGTCGTAAGGTCCGGCGCTGGACAATCAAGTTCAATCGCGACCGCAAGGGGGATGCGGCTGCGACGGAAGGAAAGGCGGCAAACCTGCCGCCTTCCTTTTTTTGATCCTGGGCTGGGGAGCGAGATCACAGCGCGGCCAACACTACGCGCTCGGCGTGGCGATTTCCGAAATGGTCGCCGGATGCCAAGCGATGACAACGGCTGGTCCTAATTTGAAACTCGACCCAGTTTGGCACTGAGGGCTTAACAAAACACTCCCTGCCGCCGTTGCTCCCCTCTCTTCTGCGGTACGCTCCAGAGATACACATACCTTGCGCGAAACATGGAGAAAAAAAGCCAATTTGCCTCCCGACCCCCCCACCCCAGCGGGCCAGCGCACTCTGATCCTGATTCCCATCATTCACACCCAAGCCGACTTGGGAGCGCTCAGCGAGCCAATCCAGCGCCTGAAAGTGGCGAAGCTGGGCAAAAAGAACTGGGCGCGCAACCTCAAGCTGGTCAACGAGCTGTGGTCCCATATCGAACAGACCCTGGAGAGCCTGGCACTTTCCTACGAGCGGGTTCGTGTCTACCAGGACGGGTTGCCGGTGTGCGGCCACGAGTTGGAAATCGTCAGCGAGCTGGCCAAGGCGGGGAGCCGCAACCATCAACTGCTGTTGAAGCTGAAGGAAAAGGGCGCCACCATCATGGGCACGGAATCACCCGAGTTGCTGGTCGAGGAGTATCAGCTCCTGCAGCAAGCCTTCTCCGTACCGCGGTCGAAAGTCCCGGCGCAGGTCCCGCCTCGGGGAAGGAGTGTGCAAGATTCCTTGCTCCAGCGGCGCGACCAGTACCTCGGAGCCAGGATCAACGCCACGCTGCGGAAGGGTGAAACCGGCCTGCTTTTGCTGGGGATGCTGCACTCGGTGGAGTCCTGCCTGGCCAAGGACATCCGAGTAGTTCGCACCATTTGCCATCTTTAGAAGTTGGGAGACAGAACGCCATCATGCCTGCGGGAAGCAAGATTTTGATTGTGGACGAGCAAGCGGAGGCGTGCAGCCTGCTTTCCGAGTACATGCGGCGCGAAGGCCTAACCGCGGTCATCGCCCACACCGGGGAAGCTGGGCTGGAGAAAATCCGCTCCGAGGTTCCCGACACGCTGATCCTGGCTTCCAGATTGCCGGACATGGACGGGATGCAGGCCCTGAAGGCAGCCAAGGCGCTGGATGAGGATCTGCCGGTGATTCTGATGACTCACACACCGGAGATTCGGGCAGCGGTGGCCGCCATGCGGGCCGGCGCCCACGACTACCTGGAGAAGCCGCTTAAGCACCACGAGGTGCTGCGGGTTGTGTTCCGCGCCTTGAATGAGCGCTCCCTCAAGCGCAAGCTGCGCTGCCTGTCCTCACAGGTGGAAGACGAGGCCTCGCTGCGGGAGTCGATGGGTCCCAGCAGCGTCATCAGCCGCTTGGCCTCGGAGGTCGCTCGCGTAGCCAAAACCAACTTTAGCGTGCTCATTCTGGGGGAAACCGGAACGGGCAAGGAACTGGTCGCGCGCGCCACTCACGCTCTCAGCTTCCGCTCGCAGAATCCGCTGCTGACCGTGGACTGCGGCGCCGTCCCGGAGACGCTGCTGGACAGCGAGCTTTTCGGACACGAGAAAGGGGCGTACACCGGGGCGGACCACCGCCGGATTGGGAGGTTCGAAATGGCCTCGGGTGGAACCTTCTTCCTGGACGAAGTTTCCAATATGCCCCTGGGATCGCAGGCCAAACTTCTGCGCGTGCTGCAGGAGAGAACCATTTGTCGCATTGGCGGTACGCAGCACATCCCCGTGGATGTGCGAATTCTTGCGGCCAGCAATCAGGATCTGCACCGGGCGGCGGAAAGCAAACAAGGTCTGTTTCGCCGTGATGTGTACTTCCGTCTGAACGAATACACCATCAAACTCCCCCCCCTGCGGGAGCGGCGCGAGGACATCCCGTATCTGGCCCAGCGCTTTCTGAACCTCACCAACGCCGAACTGCATAAGAAGGTGGAGAACTTTACCCAGGGTGCGGCCGATGCCCTGCTGGCTTACCACTGGCCAGGCAACGTCCGCGAGCTGCGCTCCATGATCCGGCGGGCGGTTCTTCTGGCGGATGACACCATCGACGAGCACCATCTGGCCATTCCCACCGCTCCGCCGCAGGTCGCGGCGATTTCGGAGGACGATGCGGGTTATGCGGCGGCCGGGCAGAAGCCTTGGAACGGCTTATCCCTGAAAGACATTGTGCAACCGAGGATCGCTGCCCTGGAGCGGGAGATTCTGCTGCGCGTGATGCGGGAAACCGGCGGCAACAAAGCCAGGGCATCGCGCTTGCTGCACATCGACTACAAGACCATTCACCTCAAACTCAAAGAGTACGGCATTCCCGCTGAGAGAACGAGAAAAGGAGAGTTCTAAGTGGAAAAGAGGAGAGAGAAAGACACACACGGCGGATTGGAAGGCGGCATAGGCGGAATCCTCCGCGGCCTGGGAGACTTGGTGGAGAAACTGGCCGACCTGGAACAGCAGGGCGTGGTATCCAAGACCGGGACCATTCGCGGTTCGGGAGAACAAGTCCGGGGCATCTACGGATTCACCGTGAAAGTAGGCCTGGGAGATCAGGGGCCGCGCATCGAGCCGTTTGGGAATCTTCGCCGAGATGCCAGCTCCGGGCGCACCGAGGTACAGGAGGTGCGCGAGCCGATGGTGGATGTCTTCGACGAAGAGGAGCACCTGCTGGTGCTGGCCGAGTTGCCCGGCATCAGCAAGGAAGATGTCCAGATCGAACTGGAGGACGATGTTCTAACCATCGCCGCCGAGCGCGGCGACAAGAAGTACCGCAAAGAAGTTCTCCTGCCGCGCAGCGTCCCGAAAGAGAAGATGCAGGTCAACTGCAACAACGGGGTGTTGGAAATCCGGTGGGCGAAGTAGTTCCAAAGCCAAGGGAGCAGCATGGAAATGGGCGACAAGCCACTGAAGCTGAAAGTCAGCGAGGCGCTCAGCAAGGACGTGGGTCGGGCCTACGCTCGCATGGGGCCGGAGGACCTGCTCCGGCTGCGGGTGGAGGTCGGAGACATCGTGGAAGTCGCCGGCAAAGCCCGGACCGTCTGCAAGGCCATGCCGGCATACAAGGAGATGCGCGGCCAGTCCCAGGTGCAACTGGATGGGCTGACGCGGGAGAACGCGGCCATCGGGCTGGATGAACATGTCGTGGTACGACCGATTGCCTGCCCGGCGGCGGAGCGGGTGGTCCTGGTCCCGACCAACATCGTCCCGTCGGAGCGGGATATGGACTACATCGGCAGTCGCCTGGACGGGTTGCCGGTGCTGGCGGAAAACCGCATTCGGGCCACGTTGTTCGGATCGCGCTGGGCCGACTTCAAGGTGGAGAGCACGGTACCCAAAGGCCCAGTGCTGATCGGAGCCGACACCCAGTTGCTGATGTCCAAGGCCAAGCCGCAGGGAGCCGCCGAGCGCGCGATTTCTTACGAGGACATTGGCGGACTGAAGCACTACCTGGTCCGCATCCGGGAGATGATCGAGCTTCCCCTGCGCTACCCCGAGGTGTTCGAGCGTCTGGGGATCGATGCCCCCAAAGGGGTGCTGTTGTACGGGCCACCGGGCTGCGGCAAGACGCTGATCGCTCGCGCCATCGCGCACGAGACCCAAGCCAGCTTCTTCTCCGTCAGCGGCCCAGAGGTCATCCACAAGTTTTACGGCGAGAGCGAAGCGCACCTGCGGAAAATCTTCGAGGAGGCCGACCGCAAGGCCCCCAGCATTATCTTCCTGGACGAAATCGACGCCATCGCCCCCCGCCGCGAGCAGGTGGTGGGCGACGTGGAAAAAAGAGTGGTGGCGCAGTTGCTGGCGCTGATGGACGGGCTCGCCTCCCGGCGCAAAGTGATCGTGATCGCCGCTACCAACCTGCCGCAAGTGCTGGACCCGGCGCTGCGGCGGCCCGGGCGGTTCGACCGGGAGATTTCCATTCCCATTCCCGACCGCCAAGGGCGCCAGCAGATTCTCGAGATCCACAGCCGCGGCATGCCGCTGGGGAACAAAGTCGATCTTCCCCACCTGGCGGCGATCACCCACGGTTTCGTGGGTGCTGACTTGGAAGCGCTGTGCCGGGAGTCGGCCATGATTTGCCTGCGCCGCATCCTGCCCGACGTGGACTTCGGCTTGGCCCGAATCCCCTACGATCAACTGGCCAAGCTGGAAGTGGAGATGGACGATTTCTTGGCCGCGCTGCAGACCATCGAGCCCTCCGCCATGCGCGAGGTGTTTGTCGATGTCCCCAACGTGAGCTGGGAAGATGTAGGCGGGCTGGCGGAGATCAAGACGCGCTTGGTGGAGGCGGTGGAGTGGCCGCTGCGCTACCCCGACCTGTTCCATCAGGCCGGCGTCAAGCCGCCCAAGGGGATCCTGTTGTCGGGGCCTCCGGGATGCGGCAAGACCCTTCTGGCCAAAGCCATGGCCAGCGAAACCAAGGTGAATTTCATCTCGGTCAAGGGGCCGGAGCTGCTCTCCAAGTACGTGGGGGAGTCGGAGCGGGCGGTGCGTGACATTTTTCGCAAGGCGCGGCAGGCGGCCCCCTGCATTATCTTCTTCGACGAGATCGACGCGCTGGTGCCCAGCCGCGGTGGCGGCGGCTCCGACGCGCACGTCTCGGAGCGAGTTCTGAGCCAGTTCTTGGCCGAGATGGATGGGGTGGAAGAATTGCGGGGGGTGCTGGTGCTGGGCGCCACTAACCGCGCAGACATGCTGGATCCGGCCATCGTGCGGCCCGGCCGCTTCGATGAAATCGTGGAGATCCCGCTTCCCGACGAAGCCGGGCGCCGGGAGATCTTCCAGGTGCAGTTGCGGAACAAACCCCTGGCCGCTCAGGTGAGCGCGCAGGACCTGGCGTCGCGGAGGCGCTCTGCCGCAGGTGGCCATTGAGTCCGCCGACCTCGAGGCGGCCATGGAGGAGGCCGGCCGCCGGGTCGGGCAACGAACCTGATGCAGGAAAGCGAAGTCGTTCTCTACCTGTTCTGCTTTGCCCGCCCCGAGCAGGCCCGGCAGATGGCCGGCGTCGTCGTCGACGAGCACAACCCGGTGCGTATTTTCCGCCACTCGGCAGAAGTGTGCGCGGTCATAGGCGAAGTGGCGCGGGAAGAGTTCTGCGGCCCGGTGGCGGAGCGCCAGATGCAGCAGTTGTCCTGGGTGGGGCCGCGCGCCCTGCGCCACGAAGCGGTCATTGAAGCAGTGATGGAACACTCTCCAGTATTGCCGGTGCGCTTTGGCACGCTGTTCTCGTCATTGCCGGCCCTCACCGAATTCATGGATGCGCACCAGGAAGCCATTTCCCGGTTTCTCCAGCGGGTGACGGGCCACCGAGAATGGTCGGTGAAATGCCGGCTCGACCGGAAGCGAGCCCAGCAGGCGTTGGCTTCAGAAAGGCAGACTGGGGAAGGGGAACAGTTGTCCGGGCTCTCCGAGGGCGCCCGCTACTTGACCCAGCGGCGCCTCCACCAGTACGCGGAGCGTGAGCTGGGAAGTTGGCTGGAGCAGACCCTGCGGCGGGTTGCGCACAATCTGGCCCAGCACGCCACCGACTTCCGCGAATGCGTTCCGCTTCCCGCGGAGCGCTCCGATGAAGGAGTTGAGGAAGCGTTGCATTGGGTCTTCCTGCTGCCGCAATGCACCCTTTCTCCGTTTCTGAAAGACGTGGACCGAGCCAATCTGGCCCACGCTGGGCAAGGACTGCAGTTTGAAGCCTCTGGCCCTTGGCCTCCCTTCCGTTTCGTTCCTCCGCTGGCTCCGGTGGTCGCGCCGTGAGCTGCCTGCTGTACGCAATCTTCGGCCCTCCACTGCGGCTGGGAGTGGAGCTGCCCACTGGCGTAGCCGGGCTGCCGGTCGAGGTGGTTAGCTACCTGGACCTGGGCGTGGCGGTTTCCGAGCTGCCCGGACTGGAGCCGCCTGCGGATGTGCCTAGCCTGGTCGCGCACGAGCAGGTGGTCGAGTTCTTCTTCCGACTTCGGACGGTGATCCCGCTGCGCTTCGGAGCCATGGCAGGCGAGCGGCGCGAGGTCACGGCGCTCCTAGAAACGCGCCAGGCGGAATACCGAGCCTTGCTACAGGCACTCGACGGCTTCGCCGAGATGGGAATCCAACTTCTGATCGACGGCGCTCCTGACCGCGCCAAGGTGGGCTCGACGGCGGTTTCGCCGCCGCAGCTTCCTTCCGCCCAGCCGCCAGGCGCTTCCTATTTATTGGCCAAGAAGCTCTCCTACCGCAACGCTGACCGCATGGCGGAGTGGGAGAGCGAATTGGTGGAGGCGTTATGCGCTTCCCTTGCCGGGCTGTTCCGCCGCCGCAAAGTGGAACGGTCTTCTGCCAGGAGCGAGGGCCTTCTCTCTCTCTACTTTCTGGTGCCGCAATCGTCCGTGGAAGAGTTTCGCAAGGCGAGCTTGAGTCTGAAAAACCAGTCGTTCAGACTGCTGTTGAGCGGGCCATGGCCGCCGTACAACTTCGTCGATAGCAGTGATGGCGGCGCGATTCTATAGCACCAAAACCATACCTCATTCTGTGGACACCATGCCTCACTAGTGACCCTTGTGCTCCATAGTCCGCGCCCGCGCGCTAGGAACGCTGGTGCAGCATGCCCAGTTAGCAAACCAAAGTCACTCGGTTCGGGCCACGGTTGTTCGCTTGAACCCTTCAAGCCTAAGTCCAGCATTGCAGGGGCGTACGCGGGCCGGCCAGCACACCGTTGCCAGGTGGCTCCCTACTCGCGGACAGCTTTCTGCCGCGGCAAAAGAAAAACCTTCCGTTTCGCACAGTTCGTGGCAGCCGCGTTGCTCTAGCACGGGAGACGGGATCGCAGCGTCGGTTCAATGGTCGACTGCGAAAGAAGGTTAATCGTCGTTCTAATTTGAAAGGAGATACAACATGGCGAAGGTCCAAAAGTCTACCGATTCCTCCAGTTTGGCCGAAGTGGTAGATCGGATTCTTGATAAAGGCATCGTCATCGACGTGTGGGCGAAGGTTTCGCTGGTTGGGATCGAGCTGCTATCGGTCGAAGCCCGGGTAGTGATCGCCTCTGTCGAAACCTACCTGAAGTACGCCGAGGCCATCGGCCTGACGGCAAACGCCGCGGCTCCGGCTTAGTCGTAACCGAGGCCAGCAGCCGCAACCAAGTCGGGAGGGCTGTGTCCCGGCCCTCCCTTTGGTTCAGGCGGCCTTAGTGACGGAACAACACACAGAATAAGGAGGGTGACCGTGCCCAAGATGACCGAAGACATGACTCGCCTATGCGAAGAGATCCAGGCGCTGCGGGCGGACCGCGAACAGTTGAAAAAAGAACTGGCAGCGGCGAGCAAAGCGCGTCAGGTAGAGGTGGTGGAAAGCTGTGCCACTTTTGCGGACGCGTTGGCGCGCAAAGCCCAGCGCGCCCACGATAGCCGGACGACTTTCCTGAACGACCTCAAGCACGGGGTGAGTGAGCAAGCCAGGGAAATGCGGGATGATCTGGCGATGGTGCGGCGCGTTTGGGGCAGACGCGTACAGGCCTAACCGGCGGGCGGGCGCCGTGGCGGTAGCGTCCGGCGCCAGCCCTGACCCCAAAGCTCGAAAGGAGTGGAACCGTGGCGTCACTTTCTGATCCCGCAACCGCAATCACCGCTGCCGGCCCTAGGCCGCCCAGCAACGGCGATGGACATCAGCTGATCCCGCAGGCCGAGCTAAAGATATTGACTGAAGAAAGCCATGTTGTTCCCGAGCCCAGCGATAGCTTCGTGGTGACCCCCTATATCGACGCTCTGACCAGCCGCGCGCTGACTTACATGGATGTGGGATACGCGCTGCACTTTGCGGGTCCGGCGGGCACCGGCAAGACGACGCTGGCGTTGCACGTGGCCAGCCAGCGCGGCCGGCCGGTGATTCTCATCCATGGCGACGACGAGTACGCCAGCTCCGACCTGGTGGGCAAGGACTCGGGCTACCACAAGTCCAAGCTGGTGGACAATTACATTCACTCGGTAGTGAAGACGGAGGAGAGCCTGAGCACGGTCTGGGAAGACCGCCGCCTGACTACCGCCTGCCTCAACGGCTACACCCTGATCTACGACGAATTCAACCGCTCCCGCCCGGAGGCGAACAATGTCCTGCTCGGAGTGTTGGAGGGCAAGATCCTGAGTTTGCCCAATCTGCGCCGCTCCGGGGAGGGCAACCTGCACGTGCACCCTGGCTTTCGGGCCATCCTGACTTCTAATCCGGAAGAGTATGCGGGGGTGCACAAAACTCAGGACGCGCTGCTGGACCGACTGATCACCCTCAACCTGGGACACTTCGACCGCGAGACCGAGATCGAGATCGCCATGGCCAAATCGGGCCTGGGACGGCGGGACGCGGAAATCATCATCGACATCATCCGCGAGCTGCGCGGGATTGGCGTTAACAATCATCGGCCCAGCATCCGGGCCGGCATCGCAATCGCCCGCATTCTGGCTCACGGGAAGGGCTCGGCCAGTCCCGACGACGCCACCTTCAAGACGATTTGCCATGACGTGCTCAACACCGACACCGCGAAAGTCACTCACGAGGGCCAATCGCTCATGGGGGACAAGGTGGAGGAAACGATTCACAACGTGTGCAGCGCAGTCCTGCCGCGGCGCCGCAACGAGCGCGGGCGGAAACGGGAGAAGGAGTAACCATGGCGATTCCACTGCGAGGGCTCAGGACGATCCGCACCATGGCAGGGAAAGTGGACCCCATCACGGTTCCGCACCGGGCGCATCTGCAGGTTGCCTGCCTGGAGCTCGAAAAGACACGGCGGGCGACAGAGCGAACCAGTGCGGTGCGGCGGGTGGCAGAGTTGGACGCCCGGCTCCGGGAGATCGATTCGGAGCAGGCGCGCTTGTTGCAGGCTCTGGCGGCGCACAAGGAAAAAAACGCGGGAGCCGGAGCCAAGCCGCCGTCCCGGGTACGGGCGCAGCCGTTCCGCATCCGGTACTAGCCGGGGTGGAAAATGACGGCGC
The DNA here is from genome assembly GCA_020073185.1 of Terriglobia bacterium. Lineage (NCBI taxonomy): Bacteria > Pseudomonadati > Acidobacteriota > Terriglobia > Terriglobia bacterium. The sequence continues at coordinate 19,842 of JAIQFT010000061.1, read as the reverse complement.
GGGTCCAGCCTCTATCTCCCCGCGCCCGCATGCACGCCAAGGAGAAAATTTGTGCCTAGCCATAGTGTGACTCCCAGGCCGACGACGCAATATGCGCCGGGGCCCGCCGCGCGCCAGAAGACTTACCTGTACGCCATCATCACCGGCGGGCGGGAGCGCGTCTACGGCGGGTTCGGCATCGACGGACAAAACGTGTATTCGATTGCGGCGGGGAAGGTGGCGGCCGTGGTCAGCGCCTTTTCGGGCGAGGGAGTGCGCCCGGAACGTGCACGCCTGACCGCCCATCACGAAGTCTTGAAGCGGCTCATGGCGGAGAGCACTCCTTTGCCCATGAAATTTGGGATCGTCGCCGAGAGCCCGGCGACCGTACGGCGAATGCTGGCGCGCAACCACCAGTCTCTGGTGGGGCAACTGGAGCGCCTAGCAGGCAAGGTAGAGATGGGACTGCGGGTGACCTGGGACGTTCCCAATATCTTCGAGTATTTCGTCAACACGCATCCCGAGTTGGGGCTGGCGCGTGACCGGCTGCTGGGGGTGAACTGCGCGCCCACGCAGGAGCACAAGATCGAGGTTGGCAGCATGTTCGACCGCCTGCTCACCCGGGACCGGGAAGCCTACGAGACGCGGGCGATGGAAATGCTCCAGACGCGGGAGTGCGAAATCCGGCCGTTGAAATGCCGCAACGAGCGCGAGGTGATGAACCTGGCTTGCCTGATTCGAAAAGATGCGATGGCCCGCTTTGAGTCGTCGGTATTTGAGTTGGCGAAGCAGTTCGACAACAATTTTGCCCTCGACTACAACGGGCCCTGGGCGCCGCACAACTTCGTGGATGTGGAACTGCTGCTGTAAGCGCCAAAGGGGAGGCTGCCGGTGATTTTGGTGGACGATATCCTGCTGGCTCCGTTTCGCGGCTTGCGCTGGATTTTCGAGGAGATACATCACGCCGCCCACGAGGAGATAGCGAACGGCGCCGAATCCATCACGGCGGAGCTCAGCACTCTCTACATGATGCTGGAGACGGGGAAGATCACCGAACAAGAATTCGCCCAGCAGGAGAAGCTCCTGCTGGACCGGCTGGACCAGATCCAAAGGCCGGCGCCGACGATCGAATAGCGAGAAGGAACCATGGCAGGAAGCATCGCAGGGGGAGGGAAAGTGAAGGAGCCAGAGCCGAGCTTTCTGGCGCCTCGCGGCTTGCAGTTGCTGATCTTCGGCGGAAAAGGCGGTGTGGGCAAGACCACCTGTGCCACCGCCTCGGCATTGCGCCTGGCGAGGCGCGCGCCCCAGTCATCGTTTCTGCTGGTCTCGACCGACCCGGCGCACTCTCTGGCCGACAGCCTGGCGGATCTGGTCCCGCCGCACAACCTGAAGGTTCTGGAACTGGACTCCGAGAAATACTTGCTGAAGTTCAAGCAGAAGCACAACCACCATCTGCGCGAGATCGCCTCGCGCGGAACTTTCTTGGACGACGACGAGATCAACCGCTTCCTCGACCTGTCTCTGCCGGGCCTGGACGAGTTGATCGCGTTTCTGGAGATTGCGGCTTGGGTAGAACATCGCCTGTACGACTGCATCCTTGTTGACACCGCTCCCAGCGGTCACACCCTGCGCCTGTTGACCATGCCGGAATTCCTGCGCAAGTGGCTGGCCATGCTGGAGACCCTGCTCGCCAAGCACCGCTACATGAGATGGAAGTTTTCTCGCTCCCGCGAGCGCGACGAACTGGACGCATTCCTGGATGACCTGGCCGGCTCGGTGAAACGTGTGGAGGAAGTCCTGGTGGATTCCCAGCGCTGCAGTTTCGTTCTGGTCATGCTGGCGGAGCCGATGAGCCTCCGAGAAACGGTCTCGATTGTGAAGGAGGCGGATTATCTCCAGCTGCCGGTGCGCGACATCATCGTCAACAAGCTGTACCCGGTGAATGACTGCAGCGTCTGCCGCCATGAGTACTTCCTGCAGGCCCGCTCTCTCCGGAAACTATTTCTTGAGACTTGCCTGCCCAGGTTCGCGCTGTGGGGCATTCCCCTACACGCCGAAGAAGTCCGAGGAGCAAGCGCACTGGAGCCATTTTGGGATGCGGCCCGGCCCATCCGCGAGCCTCCGGCGGAGGTGGCGGAGGAAATGGCGCTGCCGGCAGTCCAGGAAGGAGAAGGGATGCAGGTTCCCGGGCCGGGAGTTGCGCTGCTGATTTTTGCCGGCAAGGGCGGCGTGGGCAAGACAACCCTGGCCTGCGCCGCTGCCCTTCACTTGGCGGAATGTTCATCACGAAGAGTTCTCCTGGTTTCTACCGGGCCCTCCCACTCACTGTCGGGGTGCCTGGACCAGGCGATTGACTCCAAGCCAAGACGCATCCTGCCCGGCTTGACCGCCCTGGAAATCGATTCGGAGGCGGAGTTTGAGGCGATGAAGCGGCAGTACGCGGGGGATATCGAGAAGTTCCTGGAGTCGGTCTCCGGCAACTTTGATTTGTCTTACGACCGCGAGGTCTTGGAACGGGCCCTGGACCTTTCTCCGCCAGGTCTGGACGAGGTGATGGGCTTGACCCGGGTTATGGCGCTGCTGGCTTCGCGGGACTATGACGTGCTGGTGCTGGATTCGGCCGCCACCGGCCACCTGATCCGGCTGTTGGAGCTCCCAGAGGTCATCGATCAATGGCTGAAAGCGTTTTTTGACGTGCTGCTGAGGTACCGGCAGCTTTTCCGGCTAACTGCGTTTTCCCAGAAGCTGGTGGAGATGTCCAAGAATCTGAAAATGCTGCGGCGGTTGCTGAAGGATCCGACTGGTTCGGCCCTCTACGCGGTGAGCATCCCGACCGCAATGGCTTTTGAGGAGACGCGCGACCTGCTGGCGGCCTGCGGACGTTTACGGATCTCGGTGCCGGGACTGTTCATCAACCTGCTCACGCCACCCAGCGATTGCGGGTTGTGCTCCTCCCTGAGCCGCCAGGAATCGCTGATCTGCGAGAGATTCAAAAGGAATTTTCTCGGCCGAATCACCCGCGTCTACCGCCACGGAGAGATTCGCGGACTGCACGGGCTGCGCGACCTGGGAGAGGCGCTGTATCAGCGCACGGCGACGGAATCGAGTGTGGTCCATGCCGATTGAGAATACAACCGCAGCCGACCTTGTGACGGCGCCACGGGTGACCTTGAATGATTCGCAGCGAATTTCCTTGTGCGAGGTGCTGGACCGAGTGCTGAACAAGGGCGTGGTGGTGGATGGGGAAGCGACCATTGCGGTAGCCGGAATCGACCTCATCTATCTGGGGCTGAAACTGGTGCTGACCTCCATCGAAACGGCGCGCCTGGGCTGGCATGGCGCCGCGGCGGATTCCGGAGCGCGGACTGGGGAGATGACAGATGCAGCCTTGTGACCCGGCGCGGGTGGAGTCCGACAACCTGAGCGAATTCGCTCGGGTGATGGAGGTCGACAGACTCCCCGGCTCCGAGTTACACCAGATGCGGCGCTGCCGGACCCCGCGCCTGAACCTCGACGGCAACCAGCAGAAGAACGGGCTGGGACAACTGGTGCTGACTCTGGTCAAAGTGCTGCACGAATTGCTGGAGCGGCAAGCCATCCGTCGGGTGGAGTCCGGTTCCCTGAGCAGCCAGCAGGTGGAAAGGCTGGGCCTGGCCCTGATGCAGCAAAGTCGGGAAATTGAGCGGCTGCGAAAGGAATTCGGCCTGGAAGAAGAGGATCTCAACCTCGACCTTGGCCCGCTGGGAAGACTTCTGTAAGGAGCAATCATGGCGCAACAACACGGTCCGCCACACTCGCTGCAAACTTCCACCCTGTCGGATGTCCTGGAGCGAGTTCTGGACAAAGGCATCGTCATCGCCGGCGATATCAGGGTCAAGCTGGTTGACATCGAGCTGCTTTCGATCCAGATCCGCCTGGTCATCTGCTCGGTCGAGAAGGCCCAGGAAATGGGCATGGACTGGTGGGTGAACAATCCCATCTTCCGTGCCGACAAGCAGGCGGAAATCGCGCCCGGCCCTCTGGCCAGCATCGAGGAAAGGATGTCCCGGCTGGAAGCTTCCTTGCACAAAGTGCCTGTGCCGGCAAGCTGAGAGCGCCGAGGGGTCAGTGGCCACAGCGGCTTCCACTCGCCGTGAAGTCATACCCGTAAAACCTGGACTTCTTCGTTAGGAGTGCTCCGCTGAGCAAGCGCTCCGCCTTCCGCCGGCGATCTTCGGGGCCGCGCCGCCGGAACGAACGACCGTTCTATATTAGTAACATTCTTAATTGCGAATATGCTTAATACAGCAACACGTGATGTGTATCACTGCGCGGGCAGGCTTTCCGGCGCACCATCGTTCCCGGCGTATTCATTCTTTGCCAGGAAGGCCACTCATGCGTTGCGCGAAAATCGTCCTTCTCGTTCTGACTTCCGCGGTTCTGCTCGCCCTGCCGGTTTCCGGCCAGGACGGCAAGACCCTGTACCGAAACAACTGCAAGGTTTGTCACGACAAGGGGTCGCCCCATAAGCAGTACACCCCCATGACGATGACCCAGGCGCAGTGGCGCAAGTTCTACAGCGCCAAGCTCGCCGCCTCGCACGCGACTGTCATCCATCCCAATACCGGCAAGAAGCTGTTCGAATCGCTGACACCGGAACAGATGAAGGCGATCCAGCGCTTCTGCATCGATCACGCCGCCGACTCGGAAGCGCCGGCGACTTGCGGCTAACAACGGCTTTGGAACGCTTTTCATAGAGGAAGGATTTCATGCGTACATTTCTTGCCAGTCTCTTATCGGTCGTCCTGCTGGCGGGACCCGGAGCGTGGGCGCAACAGACAGCGCCCGGCAACGATTCCTCCGAGCTCCGCCAGGAGGTCGATAACCTGAAGAAAACCATTGTTGCCCTGGAGGCGCGCATCGCCGCCCAGGAGCGACAGAAAACCGCAGCATCGAAGCAGCAGACGCCTGCCGAAGGCACGGTATCGGCGGCGGACCTCAAAGACCAGGTCAAGGACTTGGATGACCGGGTCAACAGCACCGAGAAGAAATCCGCGCTCGACCGGCTGAACTGGAGCGGGGACTATCGCTTCGAAGCGCACACCATCCGCGGCAACGTGCCGGCTCACTATGACGGCATGAACCTCCAGAACCTGGTGGTGCGCACCTTGTGGTTGACCGCGCCCACCGCCCAGGGCGGGCTCGGCATGCCCTTTGACCCAGCCATGTTGCAAACCATGACGCCCGCACAGTTTAAGGGGCTCCTGGATAGCCAGGTGGCGGGCAACTACGGCTCGTACCAATACTTCACCAACAACCTGACCTTCAACCAGTTGAAGCAATCGATGGGACAGTTCCCGCCGGCCATGCAACAGCAGTTGATGGGTTACCTGATGCAAGCTCCCGGGGTGTACACCCCCGGGTACTCGGACAACACCGACGCCCTCTTCACCAATCGCCTGCGGCTGCGCTTCAACGGCAAGGTGTCCGACAACGTCAGCGTGGATGCACGACTCAGCATGTACAAGGTATTCGGGGACTCCACCGGCGTGCAGATGTTCAATGGCCAGCCCAACACGCTGGCGATTGACGGCACGACCACGCGCGTCCCTTCCGGCGACATGCTGCGCGTCGAGCGCGCGTTCTTCAACTGGACCAATATCGGCGGATCGAAGATGTACTTCTCCATCGGACGCCGCCCGTCCACCGATGGCCCGCCGCTCAATTTCCGGCAAGACGAACCCCGCGGCGGCACGCCCACCGGCGCTTTGTTCGATTACCAGTACGACGGCATGACCTTGGGGTATCACATCACCGAAAAAACCACGGTCCGGGCGTGCTACGGCGTCGGCTATTCCTCCGGCTTTGGCAATGGGAACCTGCTGAAAACGCCGGCCGACCGTCTCAAGGACGTTCACCTCTTGGGTGTCATGAGCGACCTGTATGAAAGCGACACCGCATTTGTTCAGGCGCTGGCCGCACACGCGTGGAATGTCACCGACGGGTTCAACGGAGAAATCGTCCTTCCCAACAACCCCATCACCGGCGACGCCATCGGAGCGCCGGTCATCATGCGTTACACACCATCGGCGAACCTGGGCGGAATCAACCTGTACGGAATTGTCGCGCAAAAGAAGTTTGGCCCGGTGGATATGTTCGTGAGTGGCAACTGGAGCAGCCTGCGCCCCAATGGCGTCACCACACCCTTCGGCGGCATGGGCAGCGATCCATTTGATGTTCCCACCAATCACGAAGGCCAGATGATCTACGTGGGACTGCGTTACAGCTTCCCGCAAAACGACGGCAAAACCAAAGTCGGCTTCGAGATGAACCACGGTTCCAAGTATTGGTTCAACTTTGCCAATGCCGAAGACGACATCATTGCGCCCAAGACGAACACGCGCGGCGAAGTGTATGAAACGTACCTGACGCACCGCATCAACGAGCGCTTCATCTTCAAGGCCGCGTTTCAACGCTACAACTACACGTGGTCCGGCTCCGGCTGGCATCTTGGCGCTCCCAAGCGGCTGGATTCGGTGCCTTTGCTCGGATTCCCGACCTACGACGCGGCGAACATGTTCACCTTGGGTCTGACAGCGCGCTTCTAGGCAGACCTCCTGAGGCGTGTGGGACCTGCGTCCCACGCGCCGCCTCAGGTTCGCAATGTTGTGGAGGACCAATGGCTACCAGGTTCACGCGCCGCAGGTTTCTGCAGGGAACTGCGCTTGCGGCCGGAATAACTACCGCCACCACCTCCGTGGCTGACGTGCATCCGCCCGGCTGGCGCGGAGAGACGCGCGTCCAGCAGATCGCGACCAACTGCGAGATGTGTTTTTGGCGCTGCGGCGTGATGGCGGAAGTCGTTGCCGGCAAGCTGCTCAAGCTGCAGGGCAACCCTCATCACCCCATGACCAAAGGCAAGCTCTGCGCTCGCGGCAACGCCGGCGTGGCGCTGCTCAACGATCCCGACCGCCTGAAGTATCCGCAGATCCGTACCGGCAATCGCGGCGAAGCAAAGTTCAAGCGCGTTTCCTGGGACGAGGCGCTGGACTTTCTTGCCACACGTCTCCAAGACCTAAAGCAGAAGTACGGTCCGGAGAGCGTCGCGCTCTTTCCCCACGGCGTCCACTCGGGTTTCTTTGCCACCCTGATGAAAGCCTATGGCACGCCCAACTCGGCGGAGCCGGCGTTTGCGCAATGCCGGGGGCCCCGCGATATCGGCTACCAGCTTACCTTCGGTCGCCCCGTGAATTCGCCGGAGCCGGTGGACCTCGAAGAATCCCAATGCATCGTTCTCATCGGCAGCCACATCGGCGAGAACGTCTTTACGTCGCAGGTCACTGCCTTCGCCGAGGGCCTGGCGCGCGGCGCCAAGCTCATCGTTGTCGATCCGCGTTTTTCCACCGCCGCATCGAAGGCGAACTTCTGGCTGCCGATTAAGCCGGGCACCGATACCGCGTTGTTGCTGGCGTGGATGAATGTTGTCATTTCCGAGAAGCTCTACGACAAAGCCTACCTCGATCAATACGCCACGGGCTTCGCGGAACTGGCGAAGCACGCAGAGCAGTTCACTCCTGAGTGGGCGGCGCCCATCACCGAACTCTCTGCCGCGCAAATTCGCGAAACGGCACACCTCATGGCGGAAGCCAGACCCGCAGTCGCGATTCATCCCGGACGGCACGTTACTTGGTATGGCAATGACACGCAGCGTGCTCGGGCGATGGCGATCTTGACGGCGCTGCTCGGCGCGTACGGCCGCAAAGGCGGAATTTACCTGCCCACCAAACTCTCCACGGGCAAGATTCCCCTGCCACCCATGCCGGAGTCCGAAAAAGGCGCTGCCGACCGCGTCGGAAATGTCTATCCGCTGGCTACCGAGGACGCCTATGGCCTCACACACGGCCTCATCGAAGCTACCCGGACCGGCAACCCGTATCCTATTAAAGGATGGGTGGTATACGGGCAGAACATTCTGGAAAGCGTCCCCATGCGCCAGAAGACCGTCGCAGCAATCAAGAACCTGGAGTTCATGGCGGTGGTGGACGTTTTGCCCATGGAAATGACCCGCTACGCCGACCTGGTCCTACCCGAGGCGACCTACCTGGAGCGCTACGATCCGCCGGCGATCGTCACCACCCATAAGCGGCCCTATATTTCAATCCGTCAACCCGCGGTCGAGCCTATGTACGAGTCCAAGCCGGGCTGGTGGATTGCCAAGCAAATGGCCAAGCGCTTGCGACTCGAGGACTACTTTCCGTGGCGTGACCCCGACGATCATCTCCGCCAACTGATCGCTCCTCTCAATATCAGCGAGACGGAACTGAAATCGTTAGGCGCAGTTTCGTTTCCCGGCAAGCCCTACATCGAGGGCCGCAGCGAAACCGATCCTCCTCTTTTTCCGACGCAGAGCGGCAAGATCGAACTGGTGTCGTCGGTCCTGAAGGACTTGAAGCTCGATGCGCTGCCCAAGTACGAGGCGGTGCCGGACCCGCCCGACGGATACTTGCGGCTGATTTACGGCCGCGCGCCGGTGCATTCGTTTTCGCGCTCGGCGAATAATGCCTGGCTCGACGATCTCATGCCTGAGAACCCGGTGTGGATCAGTAGCCAAGCCGCGAAGCGAATCGGAGTGCACGACGGGCAGAAGGTCGTTCTGGAAAACCAGGATAGCGTGAAGAGTCCCGAGGTGACGGTCAAAGTGACGCCGGCCATCCGCAGCGACGTCGCCTACACCGTGCATGGTTTCGGCCCGCAGGCGCCCGGTCTCAAAAAGGCTTACCAGCACGGGTTTTCTGATAATGCCCTCATGACGCGTGTTGCCATCGACCCGCTCACCGGTACGACCGGCATGCGGGTCAATTTTGTGTGCGTGCTGCCGGTGGAGAAAGGTTAACAAGCATGGCCAGATATGCGATGGTCATCGATCAGGAACGCTGCGTAGGTTGCCAGTCATGCACGGTGGCGTGCAAGTCGGAGTGGGATGTGCCCAATGGCTATGCCCGAACCCGCGTGCGCCCGGCCGGGTTGCGCGGGACGTATCCGAACTTCACCTCGGCGTTCTTCGTCTCGCAATGCAACCAATGTGAGCGTCCCTCCTGTCTTCCCGCCTGCCCGACGGGCGCAACCTGGCAGGATGCCAACGGCGCCGTGCGCGTCAACCGCGACCTTTGCATCGGCTGCGGTAGTTGCGTGGCGGCGTGTCCCTATGGCGCACGCTACGTGAACCCCGATCGCGGTGTGGTGGACAAGTGCGACTTCTGCGCGCCCCGCCTGGAACATGGGCTCGAACCCGCGTGCGTGGCTACATGTCCGGCTAAGGCCAAAGTGTTTGGTGACATGGAGGACCCCAGCAGCGAAGTGTTCCGCCTGGTTTATCGCGCGGGCGCAAAGCGCATGGAAACTGCCGATATAGCCATCGGACCCAACGTCTATTACACCGGCAAGCCCGAACACCTGGAGATGGCTGCCGCTTCATTCGCTCCCACACCACCCAGAACTGTTGCTGCGGCCTTCGTATGGACGAGGCTGGCGAAGAAGCTCGTCTACCTTGCTGTGGGTACAACGTTCCTCGGACAGGCAGGCGCATTCTTCCACCAGTTGTCAGTCGGCGAAAAGCAGTCTGACGAATAGAGGTCACATGGCCACCGACATCGTTTCCACTTCTCCCTACGCGCTTACCGCCGAACAAGCCGAGACTCTTGCGCTACGCCAGGTAAAGAAGCACCAGGTAGCCATCGTCCTGCTTCACTGGTTCAATGCGCTCGTATGGCTCATCGAACTGGCAACTGGCTCCGCGATCGTAGTCACGCCTCCGTTTGCTTTCATGCCGCATTGGTACCTGGTCATGATGGAGAGCATCTTCGGCTCGCGTGCCAACCTGCTGCGGGTGCACATTGCCGCCGGCCTCACCTGGATGATCGTCTTCGGCGTTTACGCTATCTTCGGCTGGCGCAATTACCTGCACACCGAAGTCCTGAAAAAAGAAATCGGTCTCGACGCAGATGACTTCCGCTGGTTGCGCATTCGCGTGCTGCGTCTCGTCGGCCGCTCCTCCGAGGGTCTCCCGCCGCAGGGAGCTTATAATGCCGGGCAGAAACTCTATGCCGTAATGGTGTACGCCATGGTGCCGCTGATCATGGTTACCGGCGCCATCATGACGTTTCACCTGTTCAGCGCCTTCCTGGTGCAGTGGGCGATGGTGCTGCATTTCGTCGCCGTGGGCATGGTCGTTTCCGGCCTGATGATCCACGTCTACATGGGCGCGGTTTTTCCCGAGGAGCGTCCGGCGTTTTATTCGATGATCACCGGCATGGTCAGCGAGCTGTATGCATTTCGCCACCACTACAAATGGTGGCGTGAAGTTAAAATGCAGCAAGCAGATGGCGCACACACAATATCCCCAGAGGAGGACCGCTCGCATGACACGCTCGAAACGGGCAACGGGTCGAAACCGGAAGCCAGCGCTGCGAACGGGGCGAGGTGAGATAGTGCAGAACAGCAACGGCAAACCGGTTGACCCGGAGATTTACGTCCTTCAATCCCGCATCTGCAAAGCGTTCGCGAATCCCATCCGCCTCCAACTCCTCGATCTGCTGGCCGAACGCGATTGGTTCGCCTCCGAGCTCCAGCAGCGCTTGCACATCAGTAACCCGAACCTGTCGCAGCATCTGGCGGTCCTGCGCACCGCCGGCGTCGTGGCCACCCGTCGCCAAGGCAAGCAAATGCTCTGCTCCCTAGCCATGCCGCAGGTCAAGAGCGCCTGCCGGATCATTCGCGACGTGTTGCGAACGCAAATTGAGAAGCGCCATTCGCTGGCGGTGTGATGAAGTGAGAGTCGGTGTCGCCGCTGGCCTCCAGGATGCCGCGCCGCAACTTGAGCAGCTTTGCGGTGCCACAGCTTCCGCCCTTCGATGCGGGCAGCAGAGCGACGCAGGGACGGCTGACTCTGCTTCCGTCAGCGCGCTGGAGAATTGTCGAGCAGACTTCCAGCACAACCCTGTAGCCAGGGCGATCTTGTGCCCGTCAGCGGCTGGCCAGCGGAGCGAAATCGCAACCAGTCTGCCCCGCCCTGGGTGGCGGACGGCCTTGGGCCACGGCACGTGATGCAGGTCACACGGCGGGGAGAGGTCAGGGAGGTACGCTGTAGGAGAAGCAATGGTGGTCCGGACCCCAGCACTGTCCGGAGGCAGGTATGACGATTGCAGTTTACCTCGGCATTTATCTTAGCTTACTGATCTTTCTCGCCGGATGCCTTCTCCGTGTGGTGCGGTACGCCCGAGCGCCAATCCACCTGCGATGGGAGTTGTATCCGGTTCCGCATGAGAACCCGGAACGCGCCGCATACGGAGGTTCCTCGTTCGAAACCAGCAACCGGTCGACAAGGCCGCCACACTTCAACTGGCGCGGCGAATTGCGTGCCACGCTCCCGGAAATCGCCTTCCTGAGAGGGTTGTGGGAATTCAACCGCCGGCTGTGGTACGCGTCGTTCCTGTTCCATGCCGGCCTCTACCTGACGATCGCTACTGGGTTGCTGATCGCCGCTGGGGCGTCGTTGGGCGGACCTTCGCATGCGAGCTTCGTTTTCTGGATGCGCGGCTTGTATCACGCCACGGCTTACGCCGGCGTCGTGATGACGTTGTCCGGAGCGGTAGCTCTGTTGTTCCACCGGCTTACCGATCCTGAACTGAAGAACTACACCAGCGCGGCCGACATTTTCAATTTGCACTTTTTCATCCTGACGTACGGCCTCGTCGCCGCCGGATATCTCGTACGCGGCCCAGGAACCGCCAGTGCCAGCGCGGTCTTGCGGGGGCTGGCAACGTTTGACACTTCCCTGGTCCTCAGCACCGGCTTCGCGGTTGGCCTCATGCTCGCCTCGGCGCTGGTGGCCTACATACCGTTCACGCACATGGCGCACTTCATCGCGAAGTACTTTACCTACCACGCGGTGCGCTGGGATGACCGAGAGAACCTGCGCGGCGGGCCGATCGAAGCGAAACTCGCCAAGCAACTGGCCTACCAGCCGACCTGGGCGGCGGCGCACATCGGGGCCGACGGGCACAGGACCTGGGCGGAGATTGCGGCGATGCGTCCCGCGCAGGAGGTTCGCAAGTGAAAGGCCGGTTGAACATCGCGGATCTTTCTCGCCCCGATCGCGAACCTGTCGCTCATCTCGAGAACCGTGACCTGATGCCCCTGCCTCACCCGCTGGACGGCCATGACCGGGCGTGGGGAGCGCTCGCACCGCAGATCCGGGACAAGTACGAATGTGGGCTGGATGACACTTGCGCGGTCAGCGTCCCGCACCCGCCAACGGCGGCCGAAGAGCGGCGCCTGGTAGCGCAGTTTCTCTCCGGTCTGGAAAAGTTGTTTAGCCGGGAAAACAACTGGACGTTTCTGCAGCCCCTGCTGCTGACCATGGAGCACTGCACGCGCTGCCAGACGTGCGCGGAATCGTGCCACATCTTTGAAGCCAGCGGCCGGAACGAGCTCTACCGCCCTGTGTTCCGGTCGGAAATCCTGCGGCGGCTCTACTTCAAATACGTCAAGCACGGCGGCCTGCTATCGGCGTGGCAGCACGGCGAAATCGAATTGAACTGGCCGCTGGTGGCGCGGCTGATTGAATTGTCGTATCGCTGCAACCTGTGCCGCCGTTGCGCGCAGACCTGCCCGATCGGGGCCGACAACGGCCTGGTCGCCCACGAGCTCAGAAAGCTGTTCAGCCAGGAAATGGGAATCGCAGCCAAGGAACTGCACCAGCAAGGGTCCATGCTGCAGTTAAAGGTCGGCTCGTCAACCGGCATGAGCCCGGAGGTGGTGAAGGACAATATCGCCTTCATTGATGAGGACATTAGCGAGAGGACCGGCATCGAGGTGCGCACACCGTGGGACGTCGAAGGCGCGGATGTACTGCTGATTCACAATGCCGGCGAGATCATGGCGTGGCCGGAGAATCCGGGCGCCTTCGCGCTGATCCTGAACGTGGCGGGAGTGAAGTGGACCATGTCGTCGGAGCTGGCGGGCTATGATTCCATCAATTACGGCCTGTGGTACGACGACGTGCAATTCGCCCGCGTCGCGTTGCAACACGCGGAAATCGCGCGCCAGCTCAAGGTCAAGAAGATCGTCGTCGGGGAATGTGGCCACGCGCACAAGGCGCTGTGCGTGATCGCCGACCGCCTGCTGAGCGGTGACCTGAACGTTCCGCGCGAGAGTTCCCTCACCTTGCTGCGCGACATCGTCATGAGCGGGCGCATCCAGTTCGATCCTTCCCGCAATGACTTTCCCGTGACCTTGCACGATCCCTGCAATCTGGTGCGGTTAATGGGCGTGGTCGAGCCGCAACGCGAAGTGGTGCGCGCTTTGTGCCCGCAGTTCCGGGAAATGGAGCCGCACGGTGTGAACAATTACTGCTGCGGCGGCGGCAGCGGCTTTGCCATCATGAGCGGACACAATTTTCCCGACTGGCGGTTTCATGTGGCTGGGCGCAAAAAGCTGGAGCAGGTGCTGAACGCATTTTCCGACTGCTTGGAACCGGAAACTCCCAAGTATCTCTGCGCGCCCTGCAGCAACTGCAAGGGGCAGTTCCGCGACATGCTGGCGCACTACAAGCTGTGGGAACAGAACCGGATTCTCTATGGCGGTCTCGTGGAGCTGATCGTGAATGCGATGGCGGACGTGAAGCCCGGCTTCATTGAGTGGGAGTGGCGCTGAGCTGCCAGATCAGCGGCCCGCGGGTGTAGTGCCGGCTTTCTCGGTAGCGACCGCGCGGCGGCCAACAGAATCTGGATCGATTGACTTCGCCCGACGCGTCAGGCGGCGGCCATATCGATCTGCACCAGGCCCGGCAAGGTGGGCCGCTGCTTCGCGCCTTGCTTGGCCAACATGTTCGCCGATGGGATTCCCGTCCGCGCAAACGACTTCTCGCAATCGGCGGTGGACGGGCCGCGCATGTTGCCTTCCAGAAACGCCAGCCCCGGGCACCGCGTGCACGATGAGACGTGCACGCACGATGAGCACGTGGGCAGGTCGCGCGCCGTGATGGAGCGCACTTGATTCAGCTTCGCTGAGTTGCGCCAAATGTCGAGGAAGCTTTGCCGGCGCAGGTTGCCGCTGGGCAGCGGAAACTGCACGCAAGGATAAACCTCCGCGTAGGGCGAGATGTAGCAGGAAGTATGGCCGGCGCCGCACGGGATCTGGCTGAGCGCGTCTTCGTCGGCCACCGGCGGCGGAGCGCAGTACTCGTCCACGTTGCCCACCAGCGCGGGATCGTGAAACGCCTTGCGCAGCGCCTCGCCAGGTACGCGCAGGGCCAGCACGCCGGTGCCGCCGTTCATCATGGGCGTGATGGTCGGGTCGAGCGTGTACCCCACTCCCATCGCCGCGGCCAGGCGCTGCACGCCGCTGGCGTCGGGCAAGTTGGGGCGCATGAGAACATTTGCTATCGTGACCTTGACCCCTTGCGAGTGCAGGAACTCGATGGCGCGCAGCGTCTTCTGGAGCGAGCCCGGCAGCTTGGTGATGCCGTCGTGGACCTCCGCGCGGTGCGAATAAACGCTGATCTGCACCTGCTCCACGCCGAGTGCCCGGATGCGCTGTGCCTCGGGCTCGCGGATCATGACCGCGTTGGTCTTCAGTTTCACGTTGAACAGAAGAGCGCGGGCGCGTTCCAGGATCTCGAAAAGATCGCGGCGCAGCAGCGGTTCGCCGCCGCTGATCGTCAGGAACAACACGCCGGCATCGGCGAGTTGGCCGAGGATGTCCACGATCTCCGCCGTCGTCATCTCGCCCTTGTCATCGTGCTCCAGGTAGCAGTGCTCGCAACGCTCGTTGCAGCGGTAGGTAACGTCAACATGAGCGGCGAGGGGCACTCCCAGCCCCAGCGCCTTCGCGTTCAGCTCCGCCATCAGGCTCATCGGGTCTCCTGGGGGGCGCGCGCCTCGGCGATTGGCTGTTCGGAAACCAGTAGGATTCCATGGCTGGCCAGTTCGTTCACCAGCGCTTCCGCGTCGGCGTAGGCGATCTCCGGTTCCACCTCGTACTGGCCGCACACCGCCGCCTCGACAATCTCGGAAAGTGGAGTGCGGCCATCGGCCGCCTGCCAGATCGCGGTCGCGACCGGGTTGAGCGTGTACAAGGTCGAGTCCACAGCGGACATGATGACCAACTCGTCGCCGAGTTTGCGGGCGGCGATGGCCCTGCTGTGGGCGATGTACTTCGCCGTCATCGGATCAACTCCCAGACTCGCTGGTCGGGAAAAAACGTCAGGCGTTGGACCGAAACCCTGGCCACGAATTCACAGCAAGCATGGAAGACGCGCTGCACCAGCGCCGGTTCCTCGGCAAAGAACAGGATGTTGCGCATCAGCCGATGCACGGCTTCGGACGGTGGCACGGGATCAATGCAGTTCTCCGGGCCCTTGGCCAGCAGGTAAACCGTGCTGATGGGCGCGGAGACGTTTTCTCCCACGCGGCCCAGCTCGCCCGCGAATGGGGTGCCGAAGGCGTCGTATCCCTGGGGACGGCGCCGCACATACGAGACCTCGTCGGTCAACAGTGTGACATCGGGCAGCGCCAGGCGTGCGATCGTGGTCTTGCCTGCTCCCGAGAGCCCGGAGAACAGGAACGCGCGGCCGTCCCTCACCACGCTCGCGGCATGGAGCAAAAAACCACCTTCCCCGGCCAGGATGATGGAGTGGACGATGCGCAGGACCGAGTCGACCGAATACGGATTCGGTGACTGGCGGATGTGGCCGCGTCCGCAACCCGGCTCCCATTCTGCCCTGAAATCGCCGCGCTGGAACGACCAACGCCGGTTCCGGCAGCGGACCTGAACCCCATCGTCCGGACCCATCCCGCTGGGAGAAGCAAGGTCCACGTCGAATTCGAATCCGGCGCCTGCAGCGGGGTTCACGAAGCCGCAGTAGCGCTCCTCCAACATCCGTGCGAAGTCTGCATCTGAGGTGCGCAGCAGGACTGGGATCCCTCCGACTTCCACCGCTACCGCATAGGCTGGCGGTGTCGCTAGCTGGGGCACACTTCCTCCGGATGCATGCTCGTGAAAAGGGAAACCCGCGGAATGCGGAGGAACAACGCGCGCAGGCGCAGCAGGAAATTGCAGAAGATTGTGCTGCGGCTCGCCGCACCCGCGAGCCAGCGGCCGCAAGGACTCAGAACCGCTGGCGTACGCGTTGCGCCCTCACGGGAGATGAAAACCACGCGGCCGAGGAACTCGTCAGCTCCCACCGGAGCGTCGGTGGCGGCCAGCGAATCGCCCCGAGTCAGTAGGCAGGTTCCCAAGGCGCGCTCCACCCGGTGAACAAAAAAACGCTCCTGGCGCGTGAACAGCACCAACTCTCCCGTGGTGATCTCGGACAACTGGGCTCGGCGGATAAGCAGAAGGTCACCGGGCCAAAGCGAAGGCAACATGCTTGAACCGGTGACCTGAAGACGAAGCTCACCAAAACGCCCGAGGACTTCCGACGCCAGGCTGCACTTGCACCGCTGGTCCGCGGCCAATACGGTAGACACCACCATTTCTCCACTCTAAGAATTCTTGCGATTGCTCCTGCATTGCAACTGAGTGGGATCGATCTTCCCGCAGGACAGAGCCATGGTTTCGAAGATCCGCTCGTAGCGAAACGAGGGCTTCTGGTATGGCTTGCGAGCGGCCGGAGCTGATTCGTGTGGCCGAGTCACCGCTTTTTCAGACATATCCCACCGGACTTCACCCTTCTTCGGATTGTATAACCCATCCGCGAATTTCCTGCAGTATCACTGCAGAGCATTCTGGGTCAACTTGAAGGCGCAAGTGCCCAGTCGGACGTTGCCGCCGGTGCCTGAGCCGCTGTTAATGGTCGTGTAAGTACAAGTGAACGTGGTTGCGCTCGGTGTCGCTGTCACCGTGCAGTTGCCATTCACGTTAGCGTTGGTATTGAGGGCAATCGCAACCGTCTCGCCGATCGCCAGCCCATGGTTGGTGGCGCCCGTCGAGTAGGTCCCGACTCCATTCGTCTTGGTTGAGGTGCCGCTCAGGGCCCTATTGGTGCCGGTCCAGCAACTGCCGTTCGTGATGTTGCCGCTGGCAGACTTTCCAAAGTACATGTTCGCGCCCTGGGCGGTGCCGGTGGCGCCGTTATCAATGATGACGCCGCTGGTAAGGACGGTGCCGGCGGTGCCCGTGGACTGCTGAATGCATGTGGGCGCATTGGGGCAGGTCGCGCTCGTGAGATCGGTGGTGATGACAAAGTCATCCAGCACTCTGTTAGTGCCCAGGGTCAGGAAAAGCCGGTCGTTGGTGCCGTTGTTGAAGGCGGTGAGCGGCGAGCAGGATTGGTTGGTGTTAGTGCCCAGATTACCGACGGAGACAGGAGTACCGATGACCCTGCTGGCATTAAAAGGAATGCGGTAAAGGCGCCGCCTGGTACCACCGGCCAACGTCCCGCAGGCGTACAACCGGGGCGTGCCGGAACCCGTGTAATAGGCATCATTCAGCGCCCCCATGCGAGCGGGCTGCACATTCCTCGGTCCGATGTTCTGTCGAGTGACGGTGCCGATCGTTCCCGTGCTCAGGCTGACCTGGATCTGAACTGCGACCGCGGCGCTCAACGCGCCTGTCACGCCCTGATCGTCACCCGCGAAGACATAGACCAACTCGTTGCCGCTGGCGCCGGTGCCATCCACGATGGGTGCACTATTGATGCCACCCTGGTTGGCGTTTCCCACCGCAACCGTACCCACGGAAGTTCCGTCGGATCCTTTGCGCACGTATAGCGTTCCGTTTGCCCCGCCGACATAGATGTTGCCAGTGACACCGTCCGCCACGGGTGCGGTCAATATCGTTGCTGCCCCCACGTTGACGAAGCCGTTGGGCGCCCAAGCGGTGGTATCCAGGCTGGGTGCGACCGGTGCGGCCTGGCAGGTCGGTGTCGTGCAGAACACATTCGTGATCCAGTAGAGGTTCCCACTGTTATCGCCGACATAGGCCACGTCATGATCGTAGTCCACGAAAGGCGAGGAGTTGGTGACATTGCCGCTCAAGGTCACCGTGGCCATGGTGCCCGATCCTGCTACCGGTGCCCCCGCCGCGGCCGCTGGGGCGATCGGTCCTGCCACCGTGCCTTCGGCCCTCCAGGCCAGAACGTGCAACTTGGCGGGTGTGGAGTTTTCCACCCAGATGATCTTCGTCCCATCCAGAGACGTCGAAACGGAAGTCGTATTTGCACTCGCGTTGAAGTACGCGAACCGGACGGAGGGCCCGCTTACGGTGTTGCACAAGCCCGTTCTGGCGGCGTTGGAGTACAACTGGTTCACCCCGATCAGGTTTGCTGCCGTGGCCGTGCCCGCGACATTCACCGGCATCACCAGGTAGTCCGCGGTACAGCTTGGAGAAGCAAAGTTCTGGGTAAAGATTGCCGGGTACTGGTTGGCGGCAATCGGCGTCGCCGTGTTGGGCGTGCCCATGGAAAACGCCCAGTCCACCTCGAACGGCTTCTCCGTTCTCCTCTCCTGCCTCCCCTCCTGCCGTTCTCTCGCGTTGCGCGCCGCTACCACTCTCCTCAAGTAAGACGAGAGCGCGCGCGGATCCCTGGTGGCTGCCATGGCCGCGTTCATCTGAGTGGGTGTATTCGTGTAAACGACGTGACGATGGCTCCAGTCATGCGTCAGGCTGACTTCTTGCTTTCCGTCCTCCGCCAATGTCGGGATCGCGATAACTACCAACAGACATGCCAACCACCACACACGCACACGCGCACGGGTAGCTTTCACCGGGGTCACCTCGAGGTCGTTCCGTAGAATTTGACTCTAACGGCGTTTGAGGGCAACGTCAACTCAAGGCTTACCAGGTTTTTCCTCGGGTCGCCGGCCAGGACCAAGTAGCAAGGACGAATCAGGCCGGCACTTTCTTTACAGTCCCCGAATATATATTTGGCGATAATATACTTGACTCAGTTCACTGAGTGTGCTACCTTATTCTTGCCATGAAACAACAGCAAGAGAAAGAGCCACTTACCCTGCAAGGAGCGATTCGCTACTTCACAAATCCCGACAATTGCCTGAAGTATATCTCAGCACGTCGCTGGCGCGATGGCGTGGTGGTCTGTCCAAATTGCGGAAGCAGCGATGTGAGCTTCATTCCCACCCGCCGCCTGTGGGAGTGCAAAAGCAAACACCCCAAGCGGCAATTCAGTGTGAAGGTCGGCACTGTGATGGAAGATTCCGCGATTCCGCTGGACAAGTGGTTAACCGCGATGTGGATGATTGCGAATTGCAAAAACGGCGTGAGCAGCTATGAGATTCATCGCGCCGTTGGCGTCACACAAAAGAGTGCGTGGTTCATGCTGCATCGGATTCGGCTGGCGATGCAGGATGGCCCATACACTCACAAACTGGGCGGTCCTGGCGGCGAGGTAGAAGTGGACGAGAGCTTCATCGGCGGGAAGATGAAGAATATGCACTCGCGGAAGCGCAACCGCATCGTCCACAAGGCTGGCACCTCTGGCGCTGTGGAAACAAAAACTGTTGTGATGGGCTTTCTAGATCGTGATCTCCGTAAGATTCGCACTAAAATTGTGCCGACCACTTCAACGCGTGGTCCTGCAGAGTCAGGTTTTCAAGCACGTCGCGCATCACACAAATCTCTATACCGATCAGTCCAGTGCGTACCAAAGCCTCAATGAGCACCCGTTTGTTCACCGGGTTATGAATCATCTGGAAACCTACGTCTGTTCCGCTATCTGGACGAGCAGAGGGTGTCCCATCCATAGTTGAAGGTTGAGGGGCGGTTCTCGACCCGGCTCTTGATAGAGTCGGGTTGGAAACTTTCTCAACGAAAGGAGAACCGCCTTGAAGCGAAGCTACCACACCCTCAGCACTTTGGGAAAAA